>NZ_AFOC01000011.1:0-52106 GCF_000224455.1 endosymbiont of Riftia pachyptila (vent Ph05) | reverse complement strand
TCCATGCCGTCGTTCGCAATAGCCAGCTATCCCCGACAGAGATGTAGGGGAGGGCGTGAGTAGGGAGTGGTAGTTTTAGGTGCGATTTGTGCCTTGAATCTGAATATTCTGAATCACAATCGACTTCGTCCAGACTTAATCTGCGGCTCCTTAGAGGGTTTGGATGGCGTCGGTTTTGGCTGCCATGATGAAGTCATTGTGATGCAGACCGCGAATCTTGTGCGACCACCAGGTTATGCTCACCCTGCCCCATTCGGTCAAAACAGCGGGGTGGTGTCCTGCGGCCTCTGAAATTCTTCCGACCTTGTTGGTAAAAGCGAGTGCTTCTTCAAAGTTGTTGAAGGAAAAAACCTTTTCGAGTTGCATCACTCCATTCCTGACTTCGATGTTCCAATCTGGAATCAGTTTGATCAGGTTGGCCAGTTCAGATTCAGATACTTGCGGGGCATCGGCTCTGCAAGCCTCACACTGTTCTTGAGTCAAAGCACTCATATTCATCGCTCTCTTTGTCGATAAGGCTGGAAATAGACTAGTATCGAGAATTATTCCTCAGTTAATTGAATGAGTTTAGTGAGAAACTGCGGGGTAATTAGCAGCGGCTAGGAGGCAGTTCGACGTTGAAAAAGAAGCATGCACTGATTGTCGATGATTCCAAAACGGCGCGCCGGGTTCTGGCAAAGAAACTGGACAGTTTTCATGTCGATGTCAGTGAGGTTGGCTCGGGCAAGGAAGCGATTGAATTCCTCAAAAAGGCGCAGCCTGATGCGGTATTTATGGACTATCACATGCCAGGGATGGACGGCATCCAGGCACTGAAGTTCATCCGTCTCAATCCGGAGACGGCATCGATCCCGGTGATGATGTACACCTCCCACTCCGAGAAACTGAAGCCTGAACAGGTCAAGGCGCTCGGTGCAGTTGGAGTGTTGCCGAAGAATCTCGACAGTAAGGACTTCGAGATCGTCATCAGCATGTTGAAGCTGGAGCCTGAGGGTGAGCCCGATAGCCAGTTCGTCGACAGCATGAATATTGATGAGACACCAAGCGTACAACTGCTCGATGGGGCCAGTGAAATCGCGGAATCATCCCGCATGCTGCATGATGCCGCACGCGAGACCGAAGCCTCAGTCGGCTCAACACGACTGCGCAAGCAGATCGCAAAACTGCTGGCGCAGCATCTGAAATTGGTAAGACGACATATCGATGAGACTTCCCGGCAGACTGTTGAGGAGATGGAGAAGGGTAACAGTGCCATCGAAAACAGGTTGCTGGAGATGCAGCAGGCAGAGGCTGAGCAGAGCAAGGCTGGTGGTCTATCATGGGTAATGCTGCTGTTTCTATTGCTGCTTGGAGGTGGCGCACTTCTGCTTTCAGGTTGGCGAAGCGAAATGCTCGAGGAGCGCAACACGCTGCGTGAGCAGATCACTTTGATGGAAAAAGCGCGTGCTAACTACGACGAGCAGGCAGATTCTTTGGTCAGCCTGCTTGAACAGCAAGGTGGTGTGTCGATTGGTGATAAGGCAACCGGGATTACTGCGGCAGAACAGCCGGAGGCCTGGCTGAAACTGCTTGAGTGGGCGCTGAACCGAGACCTTGAGTTCGCCTATCGGGCGGTGCCATTTGACGACAAGATGGTGAGTTGGCTCTCCCAGGCGCTCGATCATCTCAGCAATGCAGGCTTCAGAGGGACGCTTCTTTTGGAGGCGCGTTATGGGGATTTTTGTCTGACTGGAAAACCAGACGCGCAGCTTGAACTGGCCGTTGATCAGGTGAAGGGGGCTGACTGCCTCTTCTCGCGTCAGCTATCTGCAGATGGATCGACTCGTAACGAACTGCAAAGCATCAGCTTTACCAACTACATCAACTCCTCCCCCAGGTTGAGCGCTGGCCCGATTAAGGTGCAGGTGAAAAGAGGGGGGTATGATGCGCCTGTGGTGCCCTATCCGGAGGCGCGGGAGGAGGTGAGCGCTGCCAAGTGGAACCAGGTCGCCGCCCGCAACCAACGCATTCAGGTCCGCCTGCTGCCGGCAGTGCAATAAACTCCAGCCATTGGCACAACACAGGTTCCTGCGTGCTGCCAATGGCGCATCCTCTCCGCGCGTTGTGCTAGGAGGATGCGATCGGCGGCTATCGATTTTCAACTGCCCAGACCGCCGCCTCGACCCGGGACTTGAATCCGAGTTTTTTCAGCAGATGTTTGACGTGTACTTTGACTGTTGCTTCCGCAATATTCAGGTTCCTGGCAATGACCTTGTTGCTCTCGCCTTGGGCTAGGTGGGTCAAGATCTCCTTCTCCCGCTCCGTCAATCCCGCATCGTCAACGTCTTTCGGACGCTGGGAGGTTTGATGCATGGCCCGGGCCAATGACTCCGCGATATTATGCGACATCACCAGCCTCCCTTCGGCCACCTCGCGAAACTTGACCATCAGCTCCTCTGGCGGCATGTCTTTGAGCAGATAGCCGTCTGCCCCGTTGCGCATGGCGGCGACAATGTCATCCTGTGCATCAGATACGGTAAGGATGACAATGCGGGCGACGGTATCGCGCTTCTTCATCTCCACCAGGGTCTCGATGCCGTTCATGCCATGCATGTTGAGGTCGAGCAGTACCAGGTCTGGCTGCAGCTGTTCAACCATCTCGATACCCTGCTCGCCGTTGTCTGCCTCGCCGACGATCTCGATCTCGGGAGTGAGGTCCGCAAGCTGTTGCAACCCCTTGCGTAATAACGGATGGTCGTCGATCATCACCACGCGTTGGACGGTTGAATCACTCATATCGCTACATCTGCCTGCTGATTGTTGTTCTGGTCGGGGCTTAGTTGTATGGGTGTGAAGGTGACGCTGACCCGGGTGCCGCCTTCGCCGAGGGGCCGGATATTCAGGTCGCCGTGCAGTGACCGGGCCCGCTCCTGCATGATGGCAAGGCCGTAGTGGTGACTGCGTTCCGCCTCAGGCGGCATGCCGATGCCGTCATCCTCCACGCTGATCTCGATACGGTTGTCGGCAAGCTGCTCCAGGGTAACATTGGCGCTGGATGCTGCCGAGTGGTAGGTCACATTGGCTAGGGCCTCGCGTACTATCTGTAATACATGGATCTCTTCGTTGGCGCTGAAGGGGATATTCTGTGTATGGTTGTTGAGGGTGATGGCGACCTTGTTCCGCTTGTTGAACTCCGCCACTGTCTCCGCGAGCGCGGTAACGACATTGCGGCCATCCATCTGCAGGCGAAAGGTGGTCAGAAGTTCCCGCAACTGCCGGTAGGAGGCGGCTAATCCCTCTCTCAGTTCTGTCATTACCTCTTCGATCTGCGATTTTTCCGCCTCCCTGTCCATTAAAATTGTGAGGCGGGTGACCTGTATCTTCAGGTAGGAGAGGGATTGGGCCAGTGAATCGTGCAATTCCCGCGCAATCACGCTGCGTTCGTCGAGCAGAGCCAGTCGTCTGCGCTGGATGTCACGGCGGCTGACCCCGACGGCGATACCAATGTGCTGGCCAAGGGTTTCGAGCAGCTGCATCTGCCATGCTGCGAGATTGGCCCCAGGCTCTTTCTGCAGCAGCAGAACCCCATAGTTGTGCTCCTGGTCATGAATGGGGATCGAAAGGATCTTCGAAGAGCCCCCATGATGCTTCCGTGTTAGCAGTTGGGTGTTGCCGTTCCCGAGGCAGATATGGCATGCCTCAGTGCTGCACATAGGGGGCACAGGGCCATTGAGGGCTACCCGGTAGGCCTTGTCGCCATCCTGTTCGGGAGTCAGGCAGAGGGTGCCTGAGCGGATTCCCACTACCCGGCTGATATCCTCCAGTAGCGCGTGGTAGGTCTTTTGTGAAACCGGCACTTTGGTCAGCTGCTGGGTGGCGCTGTAGAGCAGTTGCAGGGAGAGATTCCTGGTCTGCAGTTCGGCGGTTTTTTCTGATACCCGCTTTTCCAGATTACCGTACATTTTCGACAGTTCGGCTGCCATGTTGTTGAAGGCAAGTCCCAATCGGCCAAGTTCATCCATGCCGATATGCCCGACGCGAACACTGAAATTGCCTTTTCCCGCTCGCTCTGCTGCGAACAGAAGTTCACGCAGTGGCCCCAGGACATCGGTGTGAACCAGATAAAGGGTGCTGGCAAGTACCAGCAGGGTTAGCATCAGGCAGATACCCTGGATCAGTCCCAGCTTGTGCAGCCGCGATTCTGCATCCTGTTCCAGCAGGTAGACAAAACGGTCGATCTCCGCAACGAAGGGATCGACCAGGCTGCTGTACTGGCGGCGCAGTTGGTCAATGTGCTGTTCCAGTTCAGCGGTTGTCTGGGTGGTGGCCAGTCGATCCAAATGGCTGGAGAGCAGAGGATACATGACCTCTTGCCACTGGTCAGATATCTGGCGGTAGATGGTGTGCAGTGATTTGCGTTCTGTGTCCTTCAGAACCCTGGTTAGGCGTGGGCTTTCCAGGCGGCTGTGGAACTCCATGGCCTGTTTGCGTATCGCCTCCTGGTCTATGTGGCGGGACTCGAGGGTGGCAACGATGCGATAAGACTGCATGCGCAGGCTGCCGGCCTGATTGACCGCTGCTGCTACGCCATAGGTGGACCGCGCCATGATCACGGCGCTGACCATGCCGGTCAGGGCAAGTAGGGTGATGAGCCCCATCGCCAATCCCGCGCGTATCTGTAGTGACTGACCGATAAACCGAAACATCAGTGCTCTCCCATGCCGGATGAGCCGCCTCTGCCGCCTTCCTCCAGCATCGCCGGGTCAGGTGCTCGGCTAGTTTTTTTAGGGTTAATCCTTTTGCTTTTGCGGTTAAGCAAAAGTCCGCTGCATGACGCCATCATAAATCTTTTTTTCCTTTCTTAACAATGCATTAGAGGTGTTACCCCCTCTAACTCAAAGGTGGTAGTCGAGTCTCTCGCTGGAAATCCGCGCTTGATTGAGATCAAGAGCCACGAGATTTGTGCGTCTTATCTTCCACGCCGAACCCTGCCGGAGATGCGAGATATGGCTACGCAGAGAACCAAACAACTATCCGTACTGACAATGAATACCCTAGCCTTTACCGCCTGCTTTGCGGTTTGGGTGATGTTTTCCATTATCGGGATACCGATCAAAGAGTTGCTGACGCTCAGCGAGACTCAGTTCGGCATTCTGATCGCTACGCCGATCCTGACCGGCTCCGTAGCGCGACTGCCGGTGGGCATCTGGACTGACAGATACGGCGGTCGTATCGTCTATTTCATCTTGATGCTCTGCACTATCCTGCCGCTTTACTTGATCAGCGAGGCGACGCAGTACTGGCAATTCCTGGTGCTGGGTCTGTTTGTCGGTATCGCCGGCGCCTCGTTCTCGGTAGGTATTGCCTACACTGCCCGCTGGTTTAGCAAAGAGAAGCAGGGTTTTGCGATGGGCATCTTCGGGGCCGGTAACGCCGGTGCCGCGCTGACCAAGTTTGTCGCCCCCTCGATTGTCGTCGCCTATGGTTGGGAGACGGTACCACAGGTCTATGCCGTCGCCATGTTTGTAGTGGTGGTACTGTTCTGGATATTCACCTATGAGGATCCCGAGCACAAGGTGGCTTCCCATGTCACGCTGGGTCAACAGCTGGCCCTGCTGAAGGATCCGCACATCTGGAAGTACATGCAGTACTACTCACTGGTGTTTGGTGGTTTTGTCGGTCTCTCCCTGTGGATGACCAAGTACTACATCGCCGAGTACGGCTTCGACCTTACCCATGCTGCGCTGCTGGCCGCGATCTTCGTACTGCCCTCCGGTGTGATTCGCGCCTTGGGAGGGTGGTTTTCCGACAAGTATGGTGCCTACAAGGTGACCTGGTGGGTGATGTGGATCTCCTGGGTCTGTCTGTTCCTGATGTCTTATCCGCAGACCGAGATGGTAATCAAGACCATCAATGGCGAGGTCAACATCGGTGTCGGCCTCAATGTTTGGGCGTTTACCGCGCTGCTGTTTGTCGTCGGCATCGCCTGGGGGTTTGGCAAGGCCTCAGTCTTCAAGTTCCTCTCCGATGAGTACCCCGACAACATCGGTGTCGCCTCTGGCATTGTGGGTTTGGCTGGCGGTATGGGTGGTTTTATGTTGCCGATTATGTTTGGTGCCCTGATCGATTTCACCGGCATCAACAGCGCGGTCTTCATGCTGCTCTATGGCGCCACCTGTGTCTCCCTGATCTGGATGCACTACACCTTTGCCAAAGAACACCAGGAGAAGGATCAGCAGATCGCCAAGGATCATGCCTATGACCAGTATGCTCGTATGCATGAGAACCCGGATGAGTATGTGGCCGCCCGTGCTGCTGTCGAACAGGCCGATCTGCTTGAGGAATTGATCACCAAATACAGCGCTGCTCGCGCCAAGGCTGAAGCGGAGGCGCAAAGGATCCGCAATGGCCAGACCAAGGGCAAGAGCGTCGACTGTCTCGAATAATTCAAACCACGCTATATAGAGAGAACGATTATGTCTGACATAAAAGAGTGGAACCCGGAGGACCCCCAGTTCTGGGAGTCGAAGGGAAAAAAGATCGCTAATAGAAATCTGTGGATTTCCATACCCAGCCTGCTCAGCGGATTCGCGGTATGGCTCTACTGGGGCATCATCACGGTACAGATGCTGAACCTGGGCTTCCCTTTTGAAAAGGCGGAGCTGTTTACCCTGGCGGCGATTGCTGGTCTGACGGGCGCCACCCTGCGTATCCCGTCGAGCTTCTTCATCCGCATCGCGGGTGGCAGGAATACCATCTTCTTTACGACGGCGCTGTTGATGATTCCAGCGGTCGGTGCTGGCTTTGCGCTGCAGGACAAGGACACGCCGCTATGGGTGTTCCAGATGCTGGCATTCCTTTCCGGCTTCGGTGGCGGTAACTTCGCCTCATCCATGTCCAACATCAGCTTCTTCTTTCCGAAGCGGATGCAGGGCCTGGCGCTGGGTCTGAATGCGGGTCTGGGTAATGCTGGTGTGACCACCATGCAGATCCTGATCCCTCTGGTGATGACCTTCGGCATCTTCGGTGGCGAGCCGATGATCCTGCAGAACACCTCGGGCACCCTGATCGGTAAGATCCCCGCCGGTTCAGAGACCTACATCTTTAATGCCGGTTTTGTCTGGCTGCTGCTGCTGATACCTCTGGCCTTCGCCGGTTGGTTTGGCATGAACAACATTCGTACGGATGAGGTCTCTCCCCATATTGGTTCCCCGCTCGGAGCCATGTCCAAGATCGCTGGTATGTTGATCATCGGCTTCATCACCGCAGCCATCGGTCTCTACATCATCCTGCCCGCCCCCACTGGACTGGGTGCGCCCGGTTGGGCCAAGTGGCCGGTCATCGCAGGTATCCTGTTCGGCACTGTCATGCTGATGAAGATGATCCCCGGTGACATCAAGCCCAATCTTAAGCGTCAGTTCAAGATTTTTGGCAACAAGCACACTTGGGTGATGAGCATCATCTACACCATGACCTTCGGCAGCTTTATCGGTTACTCCGCTGGTTTTGCCCTGGCCATCAAGGTGGTGTTTGGCTATCAGCATGTGATGGTTGATGGTTTGATGACGCATGATCTCGCCAACCCCAATGGCCCGTCGGCACTGATGTACGCCTGGATGGGACCTTTTATCGGTGCATTGATTCGCCCGATTGGTGGCTGGATCGCCGACAAGATGGGTGGCGCCAAGGTGACCCAGTATGTCTCCATCGTGATGATCGGCTCTGCCCTGGGTGTGGCCTACTATCTGCAGCAGGCTTACCAGTCAGCCACGCCGGAAGAGTTTTTCGTACCCTTTCTGATGCTCTTTCTGGTGTTGTTTGCCGCCACCGGCATCGGTAACGGTTCCACCTTCCGCACCATCGCGATGGTGTTCCCCAAGGAGCAGGCAGGCCCGGCACTGGGTTGGACCTCGGCGGTAGCTGCTTATGGCGCTTTCATCATCCCGAAGGTGTTCGGTGAGCAGATCAAACTGGCTACGCCAGAAGTCGCACTCTATGGGTTTGCCGTCTTCTATACGATCTGCCTGATCTTGAACTGGTGGTACTACCTGGGGCCGAAGGCTGAGATCAAGAATCCCTGATCGTTACCAGTAAAAAATCGGGGTGGGTCTGCAATACCCCACAGGGCAGCGTCCTAACTCCCCAGCCTTGGCGGACTCACCCCAACCAAATTGCGGGGCATGCCGATGAAACAGAATCGGCGCCCCTAAGGAGAGCGTTATGAGCCACTTTCTCGATAGACTGAAATATTTTAAGAAGGTAGAGAGCACCTACTCTGGCGGTCACGGCATCGTGACCAGTGAAGACCGCCAGTGGGAAGACACCTACCGCAACCGCTGGCGCCATGACAAGGTGGTGCGCTCCACCCACGGCGTCAACTGCACCGGTGGTTGTTCCTGGAAGATCTTCGTGAAGAACGGCCTGGTTGCCTATGAGATGCAGCAGACCGACTACCCGCGTACCCGCGATGATATGCCTAACCACGAGCCTCGGGGCTGTCAGCGTGGTGCCTCCTTCTCCTGGTACCTCTATAGCCCGCACCGCATCAAGTACCCCTTGGTGCGCGGCCGTCTGGTGGAGCTGTATCGTAAAGAGAGAGCGGCAGGCAAGAACCCTGTCGCTGCCTGGGAAGCGATTCAGAGCGATCCCGCCAAGCGCAAGAGTTACACCGCAGTACGCGGTCTGGGCGGTTTTGTCCGTGCCGATTGGGAGGAGATGACCGAGATCATCGCCGCCGCCAACATCTACACCATCAAGAAGTGGGGACCAGACCGGATCTACGGCTTCTCGCCGATCCCCGCGATGTCGATGATTTCATACGCCGCCGGCTCGCGTTACCTCTCGCTGATCGGTGGTGCTTGTGGCTCATTCTACGACTGGTACTGTGACCTGCCGGCAGCCTCTCCTCAGGTGTGGGGTGAGCAGACCGATGTGCCGGAAGCGGCCGACTGGTACAACTCCAAATATCTGATCGTCTGTGGCTGCCAACCTGCCGATGACCCGTACACCCGATGCTCACTTTGCCATCGAGTCGCGTTACAACGGCACCAAGGTGGTCTCCATGGCGCCGGACTACGCGGAGTATGTGAAGTTTGCTGACCTGTGGATGCCGGTCAAGCAGGGCACCGACTCCGCCGCCTTCATGGCGATGGGGCATGTGGCACTCAAAGAGTTCCATATCAACAAGCAGGATCCCTATTTCACCGAATACGTGCGGAAATACACCGATCTGCCGATGCAGTTGATGCTGCGCAAGGATGGTGACCATTATGTCTCTGGCCGGTTCTTGCGTGCTTCTGACTTCGACAAGAACTTGGGCGAGACCAATAATCCTGAGTGGAAGACGGTGGTCTTCGACACCAAGAGTAACGCTTTTGTGGTGCCCAACGGATCCGTCGGTTTTCGCTGGGGAGAAGAGGGTAAGTGGAATCTTCTGGAGAAATGCGGGCTGATCAGGCCGAGACCGAGGCCGAGCTCTCCTGCATCAACAGCAAGGACACGATTGTTGAGGTTGCCTTTCCTCACTTCACGCCGGGCGAGGATGAGATGCTGCTGCGCAACATCCCGGTGCGCAAGCTGAAGTTGGCCTCTGGTGAAGAGGCTCTGGTCTGCTCTGTATTTGATCTGCAGGTAGCCCAGTATGGCATCGACCGCGGCCTGGGCGACAATCTGGCGACCGGCTACGATGATGACAGTGTGCCTTACACCCCGGCATGGGCCGAGAAGATTACTGGTGTAAAGCGTGCCGACCTGGAACGTACGGGTCGTGAGTTTGCACAAAACGCCTCTGAGACCCAGGGTAAATCCATGGTCATCATGGGTGCCGCCATCAACCACTGGTATCACAACGACATGGGTTACCGCAGCATCATGAACCTGCTGCATATCTGTGGTTGTGTCGGTCAATCTGGCGGTGGCTGGGCTCACTATGTGGGTCAGGAGAAGCTGCGTCCCCAGGCGGGCTGGGCGCCCATCGCCTTTGCGCTTGACTGGAATCGCCCACCGCGCCACATGAACAGCACCACCTACTGGTATTTTCATACCGATCAGTGGCGCTATGAGAAGGTGCAGGCCGACGATATTCTGGGTTCTACCGCCCAGGCCAAGTATCGTGGCTATCAGCTGGCCGACTACAATGTGGTCTCCCAGCGTCTGGGGTGGCTGCCTTCCGCGCCTCACTTCAACAAGAACCCGCTCGATATCGTCAAGGCGGCCGAGGCCGCGGGTGCGACCGATGAGGCGGGTGTGGCCAGCTATCTGACTGAGCAGCTGAAGAGCGGTGAGACTGCCTTTGCCTGTGAGGACATCGATGCGGAAGAGAACTTTCCCCGCAACCTCTTTGTCTGGCGTGCCAATCTGCTGGGTTGTTCCGCTAAGGGGCATGAGTACTTCCTCAAACATTTGGTTGGTGCTCAGAACGGCGTCATGCAAGAGGGTGTCGAGGGTCAGAACTCCAAAGAGATCAAGTGGCGTGAGAAGTCTCCGGTGGGCAAGCTGGACCTGATGGTTGATATCAACTTCCGTCTTAACTCCACTGGTGCCTATTCGGACATCATCCTGCCGACCGCAACCTGGTACGAAAAGGCCGACCTCAACACCACTGACATGCACCCCTTTGTGCATCCGCTGGGCAAGGCGGTCGATCCTGCCTTCGAATCCAAGTCCGACTGGCAGATTTTCCAGGCCATCGCCAAGAAGTTCTCCGAGTTGGCTGAAGAGCATCTGGGTACCGTCAAGGACGTGGTCTCCCTGCCCATGCAGCACGATTCCCCGATGGCGCTGGCACAGCCCTTTGGTGAAGTGAAGGATTGGAAAAAAGGTGAATGCGACCTGATTCCTGGCAAGACCGCACCGCTGTTCAAGGTGGTGGAGCGTGACTACCCCAACACCTATAAGAAGTTCACCTCGGTCGGACCTCTGATGAATAAGTTGGGCAACAATATCAAAGGTATTGATTGGAATACCGACCTGGAGATCGAGCAGCTATGCTCACTCAACGGTGTCATCCATGATGAAGGTGTTTCCAAGGGCCGGCCGTCGCTGGTAGATGATGTCGCGGTGTGCGATACCGTCTTGCATATGGCGCCGGAGACCAATGGCGAGGTTGCACACAAATCCTGGTCGGCACTCTCCAAGAAGACGGGTATTGATCATAGCCACCTCTACGCGGGGCGGCATGAGGAGAAGATCCGTTACCACGATATCGTCGCTCAGCCGCGCAAAATCATTACCGCGCCGACCTGGTCGGGTATCGAATCGGAAGAGGTGAGCTACAACGCCTGCTACACCAACATCCATGAGCATATCCCTTTCCGTACTCTGACCGGTCGTGCCTCCTTCTATCTGGATCACGAGTGGATGCGTGATTTCGGTGAGGGTCTGTGCTGCTACCGTCCGCCTCAGGATCTGGGTGCGCACAAAAACCTGCCAAAGGAGCTGGCCAGCAAGCTGAAGGGTAAGAAGACCCTGACCCTGAACTGGATCACCCCGCACTCCAAGTGGGGTATTCACTCCTCCTACCAGGACAACCTGCGCATGCTGACCCTGTTCCGTGGTGGTCCCTACTTCTGGCTGAATGAGAACGAAGCCAAGAGTATCGGCATCAAGGACAACGATTGGGTCGAGGCGGTCAATGCCAACGGTGCGACGGTGGCCCGGGTGGTGGTTAGTCAGCGAGTGCCCGAGGGCATGGCCATCATGTATCACGCTCAGGAGAAGAACGTTAACGTGCCGGGTTCCAATACCACCGGTAAGCGTGGCGGCATCCTCAACAGCGTGACCAAAGTGGTGATGAAACCCACCAACATGATCGGTGGTTACGCCCAGCTCTCTTACTCCTTCAACTACTACGGTACGGTGGGAAGTCAGCGTGATGAGAACGTCATCGTTCACAAGATCGAAGACGCCGACGTGAATTGGTTGGAAGGCGATCTGACGCCGGAGCGCGAAGCTCAACTCAATCCCCCGGGGATTAATAACTGAGTCAGTTGATCGTATTGATGCAGGGTGGAATCGATCCCCACCCTGCATCCCGGTGGAAAGAATTTTGAGGAAGATAAGATGAAGATACGTGCGCAAATTGCCATGGTCCTGAACCTGGACAAGTGCATCGGCTGCCACACTTGTTCGGTGACCTGCAAAAATATCTGGACCAACCGAAAGGGTGTGGAGTACGCCTGGTTCAATAATGTAGAGAGTAAACCCGGCATTGGTTTCCCTAAGAACTGGGAAGATCAGGAGAAATGGAAAGGCGGCTGGGTTAAGAAAAATGGCAAGCTGGAGCTCAAGGCCGGTGGTCGTATCAGCAAGCTGCTGAACATCTTTGCGAACCCTGACATGCCTGAGATCGACGACTACTACGAGCCGTTCGATTACGATTACGCGAAATTGCAGAACAAGCCTCTGTCTGAGGCGGCGCCCACTGCACGCCCGCTCTCCCAGATCACCGGTGAGCGGATGGAGAAGATCCATTGGGGGCCTAACTGGGAAGATGATCTGGCCGGCGCCTTCGAAGATCGTTCAAAGGACAAGAACTTCGAGGGCATCCAGAAGCAGATGTACAAGGAGTTTGAAAAAACTTTCCACATGTACCTGCCGCGCCTGTGCAACCATTGCCTGAATCCGGCGTGTGTCGCCAGTTGTCCCTCTGGCGCCATCTACAAGCGTGACGAGGACGGCGCGGTACTAATCGATCAGGATCGCTGCCGAGGCTGGCGCATGTGCGTCAGTGCCTGTCCCTATAAGAAGATCTATTTCAACTGGGAGTCTGGCAAGTCGGAGAAGTGCATCCTCTGCTATCCGCGCATCGAGTCTGGCATGCCTACCGCCTGCGCCGAGTCCTGTGTTGGCCGCATCCGTTATATGGGCGTGGTGCTCTACGATGCTGACAAGATCAGCGATGCGGCGGGCACTGACAATGAGAAGAACCTGTATCAGTCGCAGCTCGACATGTTCCTCGACCCCAACGATCCGGCCGTCATTAGGCAGGCGCTGGAAGATGGCATTCCGCAACAGTGGTTGGATGCGGCTAAAGACTCCCCAGTCTACAAGATGGCCATGGAGTGGAAGATTGCCTTTCCGATCCATCCTGAGTTCCGCACCCTGCCGATGATGTGGTACGTGCCGCCGTTGTCGCCGGTGCAGAGTCAGATCGATCAGGGCAAGCTGCCTACCGAAGCGGATGGGGTGATTCCGAAGTCCGAGGCGCTGCGTTTCCCCGTACGCTATCTGGCCAACCTGCTGACCGCTGGTGATGAGGCACCGATCCTCAGTGCCCTCAACAGAATGCTGGCGATGCGCAGCAATCAGCGCTCCAAGTCGATTGAAGGCAAGCCGAATGTTGCGGCACTGGAATCTGTCGGGTTGACTGAACTGCAGGCCGAGGAGATGTACCAGATGCTCGGTATCGCCAACTACGAGGATCGCTTCGTTATCCCGACCGCCCATGAGGAGATGGTGCAGGAAGATCCCTATGCCTTCCAGGGTCAGAACGGATTTGGGCCTGGCAATACCAGTTCACACGGTAGCGAGGCCGGTCAGGGCTTTACCCTGTTCCCGAGTCCGCGTAAACGCACCCATACCCCGCAGGGCATTCAGCCCCGCAAGAAGGGCTAACCGGGAGAGTTCACCATGCGTATATATAACATTATGGCTCGTCTGCTGGATTACCCGACCGAGGAGTTGATGGAGAATCTGCCAGCCATCATAACGATACTGAAAGAGGATCCCGAAGTGAGTGCACAGGAGCGCGAAGACCTGATGCAGCTGATCTCATGGATGCAACTGCACGACCTGATCGGTATGCAGGCTGATTACGTACAGACCTTCGATATGACCCCGGAACACGATCTGCACCTGACCCACCATCTGTTTGGTGACGATCGGGGACGCGGTCCGGCACTGATCGACCTTTCGGAACACTTCAAGAGTGCAGGGCTGGAGGTAGAGGAGGGTGAGATCCCGGACTATCTGCCGCTGATTCTGGAGTATGTGTCGACGCTGGATGAGATGCAGGCAAGGGTCTTTCTGGGGGATGCCGCGAAGGTGATTACCGTACTGGCGGAGAACTTGGAGAAGGCGGAGAGCCCCTATTCACGACTGCTGCGGATTGTGGAAGGCCGTGGTCATCTAGCCAAAGCAGCCTGAGGAGATAGACAAATGAACTTACATGACTTGGTTTTTGGGGCTTACCCCTATCTGGCTGGCGCCATCTTTCTGCTTGGCAGCTGGATCCGTTTTGATCGTGAACAGTACACGTGGAAGGCGGACTCCAGCCAATTGCTCAGCAACAAGAATATGCGGCTGGCGAGTAACCTGTTCCACGTCGGCATACTGGGCATCTTTTTTGGTCACGCGGGAGGCATGTTGCTGCCGCACAGCTGGTTCCTGGCGATGGGCATCTCCGATGTCGGTCATCAGTATATCGCTATCTATGCCGGTGGCATTTTCGGCATTATGTGCCTGATCGGCGCCGCGATGCTGTTGTATCGGCGTGTCACCAACCCCCGGGTTAAGGCGGTGAGTCGTAATCGCGATACCTTTGTCATCGGCTGGCTGCTGGCCACCGTGACCCTGGGGCTGAGCACCCTGCTGGTCTCCACAGGTCACGCTGCCCACGGTGATGTTTCGGAGATGATTGCTCTGACCGAATACGTCAAGAGCATTGCCACCCTGAGTGTGGACCCGAGCTTGATCAAGGATGTGTCGCCGATCTTCAAGACCCACATGTTCTTCGGTATGACGGTATTCCTGGTCTTCCCATTCACCCGCTTGGTTCACGTCTGGAGTGTGCCGGTGACCTATCTCGGTCGCGCCTACCAGATCGTCCGCGTCAAGCGGGTGCGGATGAACTAACAGAAAGTAGATGTTGTAGAGCGGGAGCGATTGCTCCCGCTCACTTTCACGAGGCGTTAATCATGAGTACGAACCCTTACGCAACACGGATCGAATATCTGGATGTCGACGGCAAAAAGGTGGCCACGGACCAGGAGGGTTATATCCAGGATATGGATGAGTGGTCGGAGGGCTTTGTAAAGGCGTTGGCCGAAAAAGAGGGGCTAGAGTTGATCGATGACCACTGGGACGTGATCAACTATATCCGCGACTATTATGAAGAGCACCGAGTTCAGGCTCAGGTGCGCGATATGATCAAACATTTCAGGACGGCGTGGGGTAAGGAGCGCGGCAATAACCGTTATCTCCACGATATCTTTCCCAAAGGCGGGCCGCAGAAGCAGGGTAACCGCCTGGCGGGTATTCGCAAGACCAAGGGTGAGCACTGAGCTAATCACTATGTAGGAACAGGGGTATCCGGCGGTAAAGGCATCTTCTCCGCCTCCTGATCTTGCTATGGCCGAGAAAGAGCGGCTGACCCCGGGGATCAATACCCGAATATGTTGTTGAACGAAAGCGGAGGCGTGGAGAAGGTCAGGGTGGAGTGCGCTGGAGGTTGTTGATATCGGCCAGGCTGATATATAACACGAACCATGCTTAAAAAAATCATAGGTCTAAAGCGGGATATGACCGAAAAGGAGTTCGTGATTTCGGTCATGGGCGCCTTTGTCGGTACCCTGATTGCCTCGTTCTTCAGCAACATGATACTGCAGGCGGAGGCGATGCCGCTCATTCTGGCGTCTACCGGCGCCTCGGCGGTGCTTATCTTTTCCCTGCCCTTCAGCCCTGTATCCCGACCATGGAATCTGGTGGGTGGCCATTTGGTCTCCGCATTTGCAGGCGTCTCCTGTTATTTGCTGGTACCCGGTGAGCTGCTCGCGGCATCCATTTCCATTCCCAGTGCGATGCTGCTGATGCACCTTTTTCGATGTATGCATCCACCTGGCGGCGCCACGGCGATTACTGCGGTGGTGGGGGGAGCCAATGTTCATGCCTTGGGATACGCGTTTATCGTGATCCCCGTTTTTATCAACGCCATTATCCTGCTCTCCATCGCGATGGCGATTGCAACCTTTCGCGATGACAATCCGTTTGAATCCCGGCTCAAAGGAGAGGGGGATGAAACGCTGGATGTGCTGGAAGAGTGACAGGGAGCGAAAGCTCGCTGGAGAGATCCTTGTTTATTCTTGTCGATGAGACTGCAAAGTAAAATATGGTGTTGTTATGCTCTGGAATCTAATGATGCACGCCCTTATGGGCTGGCTCGGGGCTTACTATTTTCTCTGGTCTCCCGAAGGAATAGGAATGGCTGTGTTGGTTGTCTGTGTGACTCAGGCGGTTGATCAGATCCGGCTAAGAAAAGAAGCGTGGAGCGAGGTCGAGTCGATGGCCGAACGCGAGGATACCACACAACAGCTGGAGGCCGGCATCAACAAAAAGATGGCGCTGGTGTTTGTGCAGAACGTCGTTTTATATGCGGCGATCGTGCTCCTAGTTGCAGAGATGGCCCGTACCCGCGGTTGGTTGTGATGAATGAAGCGGCCTTGCGTCGCCAATCGAACCGCAGCAACGCGACAGCAGTCAGTCACGCTTGCTCTCATGCAAAACCGCATCGAGGTCGAGCATTTTTATTGCGCTGATAGCCGCCTCCCAGGCACCTTCGTGGCACAGTCCGCTGATGGCGGCATGTTGGTAACCTTCAAGCGCGGCACGTATGCATGCATCCCTGACCGCAGTGGCCATGTGGTGCGTGTCACTCGGTTCGTGTTGCGTTGTCATCGTCTTCTTACTCAAGGGGTGTTATCCCTGCGGTTAAACCTAGAACAGTAGTATTTATCCTGACAGGACCCGATCATGCAAGTGACAAAAGACAAAGTCGTAACCATCGAATACACCATGACCGATGAAGAGGGCACTGTGGTTGATACCACTGACAATGGAGAACCTCTCTCTTTCATTCAAGGCAAAGAGAGCCTACTTGCTGCGATTGAAGCAGCAATCGAAGGCCGCGATGTGGGGGAGAAGTTATCGATCGTCCTCGAGCCGGAGCAGGCTTACGGACATCGGGATAAAAGTCTGATCAGGAAGGTGCCGAGAAGTCATGTCAATGTCTCGGGAGATCTGGAGGTTGGCCTCAAATTGAGAGGTAGAAACGGCTCTAATGTCACGCCGATTACGGTTGTCGAATTCGACGATGAAACGGTGACGCTGGATGCAAATAATCCGCTTGCTGGCGCCACGCTGGGTGTGGAATTGGTGATCGTGGAGGTGCGCGATGCGATTGATGAGGAGCTGAAGAGCGGCAGGGTCCAGGATATGGAAGCAATCTACGAGAAGGAGCGGGTCGACGGCGTGGTGGTGGAATTCAAGCTATAGAAATCTGTATCTCAGATCATCTATTCTCGCTCGAATAAGGTCCCCAGCCCTGATCTAACAAGGGCGGCACTGTGCCGGCAACAGCGGCGGATTATGCTGTGCTCAGCAATTGTTCCATGCATTGTTCCCGGCTTTGGTCCGGGTGTTGCCCGAGCTCCCACATCCCTGGGGGCGAGCCTCCTGTATCTGACACCCAGCGGGGAGGGAATGTAGAAAGATCGCAGGCGCTATCTCTGCCAGGCAGCTGTAGCCCGACCTGTGGGATTGGGGGCAAAAAAAAGCCCGCTTGCGCGGGCTTTTCTTTTGCCCCAGCAGGGGCGAGTCGAAAACAGCCTTATTTGGCGGCAAGCTCCTCAAGCTTCTTGGCCGGAATCACCTGTCCGTTGAGGGCGGCATCCTTGGCGCTGCGCCCAAAGGCGACACTCATCAGGGTCGAGTAGTAGACCACCGGCATGTTGAACTTGGAGCCGTAGGTCTCGTTGATCTGATCCTGATAGATCTCTACGTTGGCCTGACATAGCGGGCAGGGGGTGACGATCATGTCGGCGCCGTTATCGTAGGCCGCTTCGATGATGCCGTGGATCATCTCCTGGGACTTCTCCGGCTCGGAGAATGCCAGGGCGCCGCCACAGCACTGCACCTTTTTCTCAAAAGTTGGGATCGACTCAGCGCCGACAGCCTCAACGATCTTGTCCAGGTACTGCGGATTCTCGAACGACTCGCCCGCGATACCAAAGGGGCGGTTGGTCTGACAGCCGACATAGCCGGCGATCTTGATACCCTCAAGGGGTTTCTTGACCTTCTCCTTGATGGCATCGAAACCGATATCCTCGACCAGTACCTCCACCATGTGGCGGACCTTGGCTTCGCCCTTGTAACGCAGACCGCCTTCCGCCAAGGCAGTGTTGGCATCCTTGAACATCTGCTCGTCTTCAGAGAGACGCTCTTTGGCCTCGCGGGTGGAGAGCCAGCAGGCTGCGCAGGTGGCGACGATTTCCTGACCGGCATTGTGCTCCTCGGAGAGGGCGATGTTGCGGGCCGAGAGAGTCAGGCGGGGCAGCTCGCCACCACCGCCATAGCCGATGGAAGCGCCACAGCAGTTCCAGTCGGGGATCTCGTTGAGGGTAATATCCAACTCTTCACACATGGTCTGCGCAGAGACCAGGTAGTTGGATGAGGTTGCTCCTGTCTGTGAGGAACAGCCCGGGTAGAAGGAAAGTTCTATCTTAGCCATTGCGGTTTGTCCTCACTCAGCTGAAGTCCTGGATGTTGCCATCCTCGATTTCCTGGGCCTTCTTGATGATCTTCTGTAGATCTCCAGGGTTCTTAACACCATGCCCACCAAGGATTTCCATGGCGTTCATGCGTTTGGCCTTCATCATGTTCTGTCCCAGCTTCTGATTAGCCATGGCGTTCTTGATGCCCTGGCTGAAGCCGTCCTTGAAGTACATGGAGAGGCCCAGCTTGAGCTCGTTGACACGGCCCTTCTTCATCAGGTTGTCCCAAAAGATCTGGGAGAATTCCTGAGTCGGCTGCTTCTTGGGCACCAAGCCGAGACGTTTAGCATAGGTCGCCAGGCCGTGCATGATGTGGGTGATCGGCAGGCCGCGGGGGCAGCGTGCGATGCAGTTGTAGCAGGAGGTGCACATCCACATCGAGTCGGAGGTCAGCACCTCTTCGCGCTTGCCGGCACGGATCATCATGAAGATCTCCTGCGGCGGATGCTCCCAGTGCTTGCCGAGCGGGCAGGAGCCAGCGCACACGCCACACTGCATGCACATCTTGACCCATTCGCCCTCTTCCACGTTCGCCTCAACCTCCTTGAGGAAGCTGTTGCGATAGTTGTTGATCTGATTGCTCATTGGGAAGACTCCTTAGAACTTGAACGGGCTGAGGCCGATCTTCTCGACGGTCTCTGCCATGTCGTTGATCAGCTGCGGCGCACGCTGGGTGTCGGTGATCGCGACCTCGTGGAGCACGACGCGTTCCGGTTCCAGATTCAGCGTGTCCAGGGTGTCGCCAACCTTGCTCATGCGCTCCGCCGCCATCGCGGAGCCGCGCACGAAGTGACACTGGTAGTCGTCATCACGGCGGCACCCCATCATCACGATGCCGTCATAACCGTTGTTCAGCGCATCGGTCACCCAAGAGAGGCTCACAGAACCCAGGCAACGGACCGGGATGACACGCGCCCAGGGGTTGATCTCGACGCCGTTCTGCGCGGCCTGGTCGAGTGCCGGGTAGGCGTCGTTCTCGCAGGCCAGCACCAGGATGCGTGGCTTCTCGTCCCACTCTTCCGGGATCTCGACGTTCTTGATCTGCTGGTTGACGGTCTCCACCGAGTAGTTCTCGAAGGAGATGACGCGTACCGGACAGGCACCCATGCAGGTGCCACAACGACGGCAGCGTGCCTCGTTGTACATCGGGTAGCCCTCTTCGTCCTCGTTGATCGCGCCGAACGGGCACTCAACGGTACAGCGCTTGCACTGGGTGCAGCCCTCCTTGCGGAAGCTGGGGAAGGAGAGGTCGCCAGAGCGGGGGTGAACCGCCTGTCCCAGCGCGGCATGCTCGGCCGCCTGGATTGCCTTCAGCGCGCCACCGGTGGCGTCGTCCTGGGCCTGCTGGATATCCATCGGGCGGCGCACTGGGCCGACCGCGTAGATGCCGGTGCGGCGGGTCTCGTAGGGGAAGCAGATGAAGTGAGAGTCGGTAAAACCGTGCCGTAGGTGTGGCAGGTCGGTGCCCTGACGGTACTCCAGGTTGAGGATCGAGGGCGGAGCCACCTCCAGCGCCTGCTTCAGTGTCTCCTTCTCTGCGGAACCTTCCTCGGCCTCCTCGAAGGCGAGCTGGGCATAGGGATCGGGGCCAGAGTTGGGCTCCATGCCGGTGGCCAGGACCACCAGGTCACACGCCATCTCGGTATCCTCGTTGAGGATCTGGTCATGGAACTTGACGCTCAGGGTGCTGCCGGTAGCCACTTCGGAGGCGATGCCCTTGGAGAAGGTCACCATCGCCTGCTGGCCAGCACGGTAGAAATCCTCACCGCCGGCGCCGGGGGTGCGCAGGTTGTCGTAGAGGATGGTGGTGTCACAGTCGCCGTTCAGCTCCTTGAAGTACATCGCCTGCTTGATCGAGACCAGGTCGGTGACACCGGAGAAGTAGGGCAGGTGGCCCTCCTTATCGGAGCACTGGCCTGCGTTCTGGATGAAGCAGACGCTGCTGACTTCCTTGCCGTCGGAGGGGCGCTTGATCGGGCCGCCGTTGGCGGCAACCGCGAGTGCTTCCAGTTCCAGGCCGGTGATCACATCCTTGCTCTTGCCGTAGCCGAGTTCGGGCAGCTTGTTGGCATCAAAAGGCTTCCAGCCGGAGGCCTGGATGATGGCGCCGAAGGAGACGGTCTCGCTGGAGCCCGACTCAGTGGTGATATCGACCTCGAAGCGGCCGGGGGCGCCGTCGGTCTTGGCCACGCTGCTGTTGAGGTGCACGGTGATCATGTCGTTGCCTTCGATGGCAGCGACTAGGCCGGGTACCGGGTTCTCTTCCGGTGCGTCGTAGGGTGCGCGAGTCGGGATGATCTTGTAGTAACTGCCTACCGCGCCGCCCAGGGCGCCGCTCTTTTCGACGATGTGTACCGGATAACCGGCGGCTGCCGCCTCGATGGCTGCAGTCATGCCGGTGATACCACCGCCGACCACTAGCAGGTTCTTGTTCAGCTCTTGCTCGCCGGAGCTGGATGGGATGCCCATCGACTTCAGCTCGGCGCAGGCCATGCGGACGTAATCGTCCGCCATCTCCTGGGTGGTTTCGCGATTCTCGTCGGTGTCGGGACGGATCCAGATGACGCCTTCACGCAGGTTGGCGCGGGTGATGGCGACATCTGGGATGTTGAAGGCCTCGACCTTGGCGCGGCGGGAGCAGGCAGCGATCATGACATGGGTGACACCGTCGTTGGCGATGTCGTCTTTGATCATCTGCACGCCTTCGGCGCCACACAGCAGTTCGTGTTGCTTGCAGGACTGCATCTTGCCGTCGCGGGTGGCCGTCTGCTCCAGGGTGGCGGCGTCCAGGCGTTCGCCCAGGCCGCAACCGGTGCAGACATAACCAGCAAATTTCTTTTCGTCAGCCACTGTTTAACCCTCCGTTCCGGCTACGCGATTAACCACCTGAACCGCACGCAGGGCGGCGCCGGTGGCGTGTTGTACCGCACGGTTGACGTCCAGTGCGTCGGACGAGCAACCGGCTGCGAAGATGCCGCCGTTGTTCGGATCGGGCTCAATGAAACCCTCTTCGTTCATCACGATCTCGACCGGGAAGCTGGCCTTGTCGACGCTCGGCTCCATGCCGACCGCGAGTACGACCAGGTCGTGCTCGTTGGCGTAGCGGTTGTAGCCTTCGGTATCCACGCCGTGCAGCACCGGGCTGTCATTCTCGCCCTTGACGATAGAGGCCACCTTGGACTTGATGAACTTGACGTTATCCTTCGCCTTGACCGTTTCGTAGAAGTCCTCGAAGCGGTCGATGGCGCGGATGTCGATGTAGTAGATGGAGATATCGACATCGTCTGCCGGGTAGGTGGCCTGCTTCAGTGAGGCCATGCAGCAGATGCGCGAGCAGTGCAGCAGGTGGTTCTTGTCGCGGGAACCGGCGCACTGGATGAAGGCGACGTTCTTTACCTCTTTACCGTCGGAGGGACGGACGATCTTGCCACCGGTGGGGCCGTTCGGATCGGCCAGGCGCTCGAACTCGACGTTGGTGATGACGTTGGCAAAGCGATCGTAGCCGTAGGGCTGGATCTTGTTGGCATCGTAGGGCTGCCATCCGGTGGCCCAGATCACGGCGCCGGCCTTCAGTTCGATGGTCTCTTCCTGCATCTCCAGATCGACCGCGCCGACCTTGCAGGCGTCCGCCGCCTTCTGTGCGTCATCGGTGCCGATGATGGCGGGGTCGATGACGTAGCGTTGTGGGTGAGCCATGGTGTGGGGCAGGTAGGCGCCCTTGCGTTTGCCTAAGCCGTAGTTGTACTCGTCGTCGAACTCGGCCTCGACAGCGCGACCACAGTCGCCGCAGCCGGTGCACTTTTCGTTGATGTAGCGGGGGCTAATCTTAACGGTGGCGGTGTAGTCGCCAGCTTCGCCCTTGATGTCGGTTACCTCGGCCATCGTGATGATGTTGAGGTTGGGGTTCATCTTGGCCCGACGCTGGTTGATCTCCAGACCACAGGTCGGGAAACAGAGCTTGGGAAAGTATTTGTACAATTGGGTGACGCGGCCGCCGACATAGGGGCGCTTTTCAACCAGTACGACCTGTTTTCCGGTCTCGGCAGCTTCAATGGCGGCGGTCATGCCGCTGATGCCACCGCCGACCACCAGAATGGTCTCGTTGGTTGCGATTACTTCCGTCATGGATCTTCCTCCGTCGCGGAATGGCTTTTCAATGTGAAACAGTGAGCGAGCCAATAGTTGACTTGATCGCTAGGTTATTTCATGATTGACGGCGCGTTTCCACGCCCCCGGATTCTGGATCCGCTACGATACGCGTCTTCGCGCCTCCCTTCTATATGAATGCCCCCTATTCCCTATCGAATTTTCCAATGGTTTGATAGAAAGCGGTTATGCTTTATTAGTAGCTGCTAATAAAACAAGGTTCTCTGCAGGGTTTTGTCACTGCCGGTTCCTGCCTGGCTGGATTCCCACGGCGCATTCATGGCTTATCGGCTTGCCTCCAACCGGGGCTGAGGTTAGCGTGGGCCAGCCATAGAGATAAGGATAAAGAGTTGGACGCACGCACCCTGAAGCCGGAAGAGTATTTTGTTGAGAGCGAACCCTACTACGAGCCGGTGGGGGACGAGATCGAGATCTTCGAGGTGGCCTATCGCAACCAGTTGCCGATCCTGCTCAAGGGGCCGACTGGCTGTGGCAAGACCCGTTTCATGGAGCACATGGCATGGCGTCTGAAACGCCCGCTGATCACCGTCTCCTGCCACGATGATCTGACCGCCTCCGACCTGGTGGGGCGTTTTCTGGTCAAGGGTGGCGAGACGGTATGGGTCGACGGTCCGCTGGCGGCGGCGGTGCGTGCCGGCGCCATCTGCTACCTCGACGAGGTGGTGGAGGCGCGCAAGGATACCACCGTGGTGATCCACCCGCTGGCCGACGACCGGCGCGTCTTGCCGATGGAGAAGGTGGGCGAACTGCTCGAGGCGGGCAGCGACTTCTGCTTGGCGATCTCCTTCAATCCCGGCTACCAGAGCGTACTGAAGGATCTCAAACCGAGTACCCGCCAGCGCTTCATCGCACTGGAGTTCAATTACCCCGATGCGGAGCTGGAGCAGCGGATCATCTGCGCAGAGTCGGGGGTTGATGCGGATGTGGCCGGGCGGCTGGTGCGGTTCGCGCAGATGACCCGCAATCTCAAGGGCAGCGGCCTCGACGAAGGGGCCTCAACCCGCCTGTTGGTGCACACGGCCAAGCTGATCCACTCCGGGATCGAGCCAGTCAACGCCTGCCGTGCCGCTATCGCCCAGACCCTGACCGATGATGCCGACATGCTGACGGCGGTCAACGAGCTGAGCGCCTCACTCTTCTGATTAGCATTTGCTCGGATCATGGCGCCGCAACCTGAACTCTCACTGGGGCAGATCCAGGCTCTCCTGGATGAGCTTTTCGAGGTCGAGTTCACCTTTCGCAATACTACCGAGCCGGCCAATGCCATCAAACGGTTAGTGCCGGCGGAGCAGCGCTTTGTGCTCGACTGGGTGGGGCGCATCAGCAGCACCAACATCGAGCTCGCCTACCAGTTCTGCTTGAAGGCCGCCGATGCGCTGCGGCTGATGGATGAGTCGATGATCGAGACCTGGGTGGTGCAGGCGATGGACAGCTACGACCGGGTTGGGCTGCAGCCGGCGCTGAAGGTGATCCGCGACATCGATATCTTTGTGCGACAGGGGCGCGAGCGCGCCTCGGGCGCGCTGTTCGACGAGCAGGTGGGGGTGCTGTTGCCGTTCGTGCATGGTCTCTCCGGGCGCAAGCTGAAGTTGGAGCAGGCCGACTTTGCCTACACCGACAGCGAGACGATCTACCTGCCGGCGGTGATGGCGCACCTGCCCAACCCGCGTGACAACTTTCAGCTCTATAAGGCGACTGTGGCGCACCTCTGGGCGCAGACCCGCTTCGGTACCTTCCGGGTCGATATCGCGGCCGAGCTGGAGCGTTACGTTGCGCCGCGGCATGCGTTGCGCTGCTTTCATGCGCTGGAGTCGGTGCGCCTCGACGCCTGTGTGGCGCGGGAGCTGCCTGGACTCTATCGTGAGATGCGGCGGCTGCAGATCGAGCTGGGCGATACGGTGACGGGTGATGCTTGGCAGAGGCTCAGTGCGCCGTTGCAGGCGGCGAGTGCAACGGTTACCGACAGTCTCATCCTGCTGCCCCAGGCGTTGGCGTTGTCGCCGCCGCCATCGAGCTGTTTCTATGGTGAACTGGCGCCGGGGCAGGTGGCGGAGGTGATGCAGCGGCGCATCGAGCGGGAGAAGGCGCGCTTCCGGGTCGCCCTGAAGAAGATCGACGATGAACTCAACGAGGGGCGCCAAGAGCGTACTGAGGCGCCGTCGCCTCGCACCTTCCATCGGCTGTTCGACGAGGAGCGGGAGCCGATGGTTCCGGAGGGATTCGAGATGGAGTTGGCGGTGGATGGCAACCGCATCCCGCTCACTGATGAGCTGAAGCAGACCATGACTTCGATCATCCAGGATCTGGGTGATATCCCGGATGAATACCTGATCCCGCTGGCCCCGGCGAGTACGACCTCAGCGCCTTTGAAGAGCAGGGCCTCAATCCGGATGAGTCTGGAGCGGTGCCTATCATGAAGAGGGGGCGTTTCTCTATCCCGAGTGGGACTTCCGCCGTAAGCACTACAAGAAGGATTGGTGCGTGGTGCGCGAGCTGCAGATCCAGCCGCAGTACGATGGGTTTGCCACGCAGGTGTTGCAGAAGTATCGGCGGCTGCTGGCGAGCCTACGCCGTACCTTTGAGGCGATGCGCGATGAGGATCGTCTGTTGAAGCGCCAGGCCTATGGTGACGGGGTGGATATCGATGCTTTTGTCGAGGCCTGGGCCGATCTGCACATCGGCCTGGAGATGAGCGACCGGCTGTTTACCCGGATGCAGCGGGAGGAGCGCAGCATCGCGGTGATGTTCATGGTCGACATGTCCGGTTCCACCGAGGGCTGGATCAACCAGATGGAGCGTGAGGCGCTGGTGCTGTTGGCGGAGTCGCTACAGATGGTGGGTGACCGCTACGCCATCTACGGTTTCACTGGGCAGGGACGCAAGCGCTGTGAGCTGTTCCAGATCAAAGCGTTCGATGAGGCCTACGATGCCGAAGTGCAGGCGCGCATCAGCGGGATCACAGCCGGCGATTACACTCGCATGGGGGCCGCGATCCGCCATCTCACCGCCAAACTGAAGTCGGTGGAGGCGCGCACCAAGCTGCTGGTGACTCTGTCGGATGGCAAGCCGGAGGACTATCCCGATCACTATCGTGGCGAATATGGGGTGGAGGATACCCGCCAAGCGCTCTACGAGGCGCGCCAGGATGGGGTGCACGCCTACTGCATCACCATTGATGAAGAGGGCCAGGACTACCTGCCGCATATGTATGGTGCGGCCAATTATGCGCTGATAGTGATGTTGAGGCGCTGCCGCGCAAGGTCTCTGAGATCTATAAAAAACTCACCAGCTGAGCTCTCTTGTGGTTCTCAAAATCATAATTGGCGGTGCTGCTGATGATATTGGTTTATCGGCAGTTTCTGTGATGCTGAAGCTGCTTGCTTTCGCTTGGGGTGCTTGGCAACCTGACGATCTTGGTCGCGCAGACGGCCAGTTGCAGCAGTCCCCACTGGAGGAATCATGAAAGCAAAGATCATTGCGCTGTGCATACTCGCCGGGTTTGGCGTATCTCAGGCAGAAGCGGCCCCCGGCTACAGCTATGCTCCCGGACCTCGCTATCAGCAACTACAGCCGCCAGGCCCTGACCAGGTGCTGAAGCAGGGTATCGAGCAGCTGATCAGCTTTATGCACAGGCCAGCAGGGGCGATCGCCGCAAGCGCTTGCGGCCTTTCTCGAACAGAACATTGCCCCTTCCTTCGACTTCGCTTACATGGCGCGCTGGGCGGCCGGGCCGGCCTATCGGACGATGAACGAGACACAGCGTGAGGTGATGGCGCGGAAGATAAAGCATCTGCTGCTGGGCACCCTGGCGAAGCGCCTCTCGGTCTATGACGATCAGGGTATGCGCCTGTTCCATTCGCGGCGAGTCGGTCGCAACGAGGCCAAAGTGACGGTGGGCATCATGGGCAGTGCCGGCTACCCGGCCAAGCTGATTTTCCGTCTCTATCGCGGTGAGGCGGGCTGGAAGGTGTTTGACGTCGCCGCCAATGGCAACAGCGCACTGGCCTACTATCGGCGACACTTTGCCCGCAAACTGGCTGGCAGAGGGCATTGAGGCGGATCGACCATTCGCGAACTTTTGGCTGGTCGCGGCCTCAAAACAGCCAGGCTGTATATCTATTGTGAGTCGCACTGCCCATGTCCCCAGCGAGTAATGGCACCCCAGAAACGCCACAGACGACAGGTATAGGGCGAGGCATGACCCTTGCCGCCTGGGTGTTGTTGCTGGGGCTGTTCGCGCTGCTCTTCTCCGGTCTGCTCGAGCGTCAGCACAACCCCAACCACGAATTGCTGGTGGTTGAGGGAGAGCAGGGCGGGGCTGAGGTGGTGCTGCAGCGCAACAGTCGCGGTCACTATCTGGCACCGGGTCGGATCAACGGCGTGCCAGTGCTGTTTCTGCTCGACACTGGGGCGACCAATGTGGCCCTCTCCGAGCGGCTGGCTGAGCGCATTGGCTTGCCGCGCGGCGCCTCGTCATTGAGTGTCACCGCCAATGGCACCGTAAGGAGCTGGCTGACACGCCTCAACCGGGTGGAGCTGGGGCCGCTCAGTATGTCCGGTGTTGAGGCGTCGGTCCTGCCTGGTATGGCGGGCGATGAGGTGCTGCTCGGGATGAGCTTTCTAAAACATTTGGAGTTACAGCAGCAGGGCGATAAGCTGATCCTGCGCCCTCCCGGCTAAGCTCGGCGGGCGCCCGTGCAGCAGGCCGGCACACTTGCCTGGCCTGCTGCAGCTGTTGTCAGTCGACGCGGTCTTTGAGGGCCTTGAGGGCGCTGACCTTGACCACTGTGCAAGCGGGTTTGGCGGCAATCTTGATCGCTTCACCGGTGGCGGGATTTCGCCCCATGCGTGCCTTGGTGCGGGGCTTGCGTACACGGCGGATCTTGACGCCGGTATCGGGAATGGTGAATTCGCCGGATCCTCGACGCTGCATATGCCGGGTAATCAGTGAACTTAGCGAACCGAATACCGCCGCCACCTGTTTGCGGGTGAGGTCGGTATCCTCGGCGATCATCGCGATGATTTGGGTCTTGGTCTGTTTCGCGGTGATCGACTTCTGGCGTGGTGCGGCAACGACCTTCTTTTTCGCGACCCGTTTTTTGATGCTCTTTTTTGCGCTCTTCTTGGCGGTTTTTTTCTTTACAGCCATCTGCGACTCCAAAATAGTGGTGGTGAGCGGGGCAGGCGTGTTGATGATTGCCTGGCGTTATGACGGGTGGTGGCAGGGGAGGGGCCCGTCTTCGCCTGAATATAGCTGAATGTTATATGTGGTGTAGGAATTGGGTGGAGAAAAATGGCGATTGGTCGGTAACTTGTTGTGAAAGTTGGCGAATGGGGTGAGGCAAGGTTCAGGCCGAGAGCCACACACCGCCACGACGTTCATCGCCGGCACCGCTGACCTCGCCGCTGCTGCTGAGCGCAACGCTGTGCGTGCCGCCAAAAAACAGGCTCTTCTGCTTCCACAGCTCTTGTTGCGGGAACTCCTCCTCGAGCGCGCTTATCGTTTCGGCTGGCAGGCCGGGTTCGATGCTCAGTAGACCCCCCTCGAGGTGGACGCGGGGAGCCGCCACCGCCTCCGCGAGGGGCATCTCGAAATCGATCAGGTTGCTGATAACCTGTAGGATCGCACTGCGGATGCGGTTTGAGCCGCCGGAGCCAGTGACAATGCGGCGGCCATCTGCCAGCATCAGCAGGGTGGGGGCCATCATCGAAGCGATACGCTGGTTCTCGGGCCACTGGTTGAAGCCGAGTGGGTTGAGATCCTCTTCACCTAGCATATTGTTCAACATGACGCCGGTGTTGGGGATGATGTAGCCGCTGCCCTCACCGTTGGAGAGAGTGAGGCTGGCGAGGTTTCCGTCCCGGTCAGCGATACTGATCTGGGTGGTGCCGCGGCTGGAGATGCCGCCCTCGGCCACTCGATTCTGAAACGCCTGTAGCAGGCTGGCGGCGTGTGACAGATCGTTGCCGGCTTCAGGATGCTGGCGCATCAGCTGGGTCTGCCGCATGCTACGCGCCAGAAAGCGGAGCGGCTCAGCAGAGGCCGCAGGAAAACGCCCCAGTGTGCAGGGTTCAAGCAACTGCAGGGTGAAATGGATCAGGCTTCCGCCCAGCGAGGGGAGCGGATTGGTCAGGATCTGCGCGCCTTGGTAGTGGCAGCGCAGTGGTGAGCGTCGTATCACCTCGAACTGCTCGAGGTCTTCAGCCAGGAGGTGTCCGCCGCTCTCCCGGCAGGCGCGCACCAGCAGCTGTGCCGGTTCACCACGGTAGAAAAGCGCCTCACCCTCGCGTTGCAGCGCTTCCAGCAGATCGGCCAGCTGCGGGTTGTGGTGCAGCGCACCCACTTCAGGCAGAGCACCCGCCTCCTCGCTGGCGTGCCAGAGTCGCGAAGCAGTATCGGTGGAACGAAGGATTGGGGCAACAATCTGTGCGATAAGGTGTTGAAACGGATTGAGTGGGACGCCGCTGCGGGCCAGCTCGATTGCCGGCTCAAAGAGTCGCTGCAGTGGTAGGCTGGCCAGCTCCCGATGGATCGCAAACACCCCCCCGACAAAACCGGGGGTGGCGATCGAGCCCATACCGATATGAAAGCTTTGGTTAGCATCGCCAAAATCCGCAACGATCGGGTAGAGATCGATCTCTGATGCGTCTCGTTTGCGGTGCGGGGTCTGGACAAAAAAATCGTAGACGAGCGGGTCAGCGCCGACAGGATGTGCGGTGAGGAATCCGCCGCCGCCGAGCGATGCTAGAATGGGTTCGGCGACGCAGGCTGTCAGCATTGCTGAAATCGCTGCATCAAAGGCGTTGCCACCCTCCTGGAGGATGAGCCGAGCGGCCTCGGCCGTGGTGGAGTGGCCTGCAGCGACAGCTCCCATTTGTGTGCATCTATTCACTATTGCGGCATTTTTGGGATCTATTGCCCCTTGAAACGTGGTGCTGTGCAAAAATCGGCAGACCCAGGAAGGGTAATATGCACAGCAAATCATAGACGCTGGGGGTGGACAAGAAACTTTGGATGGATTCAGTTTTTTTCTGATATGCCGCTAGATTGAGAGATATAGAGAGGGTCTATTCTGATAGATCTACAGTTTCCCAGAGGCGAGCTGAATGCCGGTTCCTGACAGTCAAAACGATGATGCCCTACTGAAAAACCTGGTGCCTCTCAATACCCTTTCGGACGAACAGCTCGGTGAGCTGTTGAGCCGGATTGTGGTAGAGAAGGCGGTCAAGGGCGAATATTTATTCCGTGAGGGCGATACCGACCACCAAAACGTCTATCTGCTCTCCGGTACAGTCGCGCTGCTATCAGGCAAGCGTGAGGTCGATACGGTGGCCAGCGGCACCCAGACAGCGCGTTTTGCGCTCGCCCATCAGTTGCCGCGCAAGAACTCGGTGCGTGCCAAGAGCACAGTGAGCTTCGTCCGCATCGACAGCCGCATGCTCAGCGAGCTGTTGGCGAAGAGTCATAACGCTACCTACGAGGTAGCGGATGTCGAGGAACGCCACACTAGCGACTGGATGACGCTGCTGCTGCAGTCTCCGGTGTTTCAGCAGATCCCGCCTGCCAACCTGCAGAGCGTGATGATGCGCATGGAGCCGGTCAATGTTGCTGCGGGTCAGGTGATCATTCGCCAGGGAGATGAGGGGGACTACTTCTATTTGATCAGCCAGGGTGTCTGCAGTGTCACGCGCCGGAATGAAGCGGGAGGCCCTGAGGTCGAGCTGGCGCGTCTCAAGGATGGTGCAAGTTTCGGCGAAGAGGCGCTGATTTCAGACAGCCCCCGCGGTAGCAGTGTCGCCATGGTCACCGATGGCGTGTTGATGCGGCTCAGCAAGGAGGATTTTGTTGACCTGGTCAAACGGCCGCTAACGAAAAGTGTAAAGTACAAGCAGGCGCAGGCCTATATCGACGAGGGGGCGCTCTGGCTCGATCTGCGTACCCCGGAGGTCTATGAGGAGAAGCATCTTCCGGGAGCGATCAACCTGCCCTATTTTTCATTGCGTTTTCAGGCCTCATCCCTCGCCAGCGATCGGATTTATATCACCTGCTCCGATCAACCGGGTCAGGCGGCGAGCGCAGCCTATCTTCTGATGGAGCGCAGTTTTGAAGTCTATGCCCTCAGCCAGCAATGGGACGAGGTGGCCGAGCTTGCTGGCCTGACATCAAAATCTGCGCTTGAAGAAGAGGGCGGCAATGTCATCGATTTCAATCGGGAAGAGCGCATCCAAGAGGTTTCCGGCGACAGTGAAAGCGTGGATGCGGAATCCGAGGTGGCCTCGATTGCAGCGCTCAGTCAGCGAGCGGATGATCTCGAAATAGAGCTGGAGGATCTGAGGAACGAATACACGGAGATGGAGAGCCGCCGCGCCACGGAGATCAAGCTTCTCCGGCAGACTGTGGCGGCTGCGCGCCATCGGCTGGCTGCAGAGGAGAAAAAGGCGGCAGCCATGCGTGACGGGTTGCTTGTGGAGGTCAACGAGATCAAGCAGCAGTTGGCGCAGGCGCATAAAGAGTTGCAGGAGAAGCGCGAAGGGGAGGGATGGGAGCTCGCGCTGAAAAGGCACACTGAGGCGCTGCATCAGAAGATTGCCGCAATCTATGACGATTTGCGGCTGACCGAACAGTCGAGAGATGAGGCCCTCGAAGAGCTCGATCGCCTGCGCAAGGAGCGTGCAGAGAGTGGACAGTCGCGGTCGGGGTTCGAGAAACAGTTTCAGGCTCTGCAGCAGCAGTTGGCGGCTGCAGAGCAGAAGGCTGAAGAGCAGACTCTGGCGTTGGCTGAGGCAGAACGGCAGAACAAGTCGCTTGAAGCAGAACGGAAGCAGCTGGAGGATGCGCGTGAGCGTCTTGCCAGAAAAAATGCCGAAAAGGAACGTGAGCTGGAGGCGGTGCGGCAGGCCAACGACGAGCAGGAGGATGCGCGCCAGGTAACGCTTGGAGCGCTGCAGAATCAGCTTGAAATCGTCAAGGGAGAGGCCGCCAGACAGGCTGAAAAGGCGGCCCACGAACGGACCGAGCTTGAAGCTGAGCTGGAGCGGAGTCGTGAAACGCTCAAGGCGCGTGAAGATGAGATTGCCCGCCTGCAGGTGGAGGCGGGCAAGGTTGGTGAAGAGCGCGCTGCACTGGATCGCCAGTTCCGGGGTGAGGCGGAGGCACGCCAGACACTGCAACAGAAATATGCTGAACTGGAGTCGCAGTTTACTCTTGAGCGGCAGAAGAGTGCAGAGTTGGCAACTGCTTTGCGCGAGTTTGACGATGCTAAGAGAGCGCTTGAAGATGAGCTGAAAACCGCCGCGACCCAGAGGCGCGAGGCAGAGGCCGAGCATAAGGCAGCGATCAGTTCGTGCGTGAAGAGCTGAATGAGTCGAAGCGCATCGCCACCAATCAACAGACCGAGCTGTTTAATATCGGGCGGGAGTTGCAGGCGCAGCGACGTGAGCGGGATGAGCTCTCCAGTCAGATCAAACAGCAGGACGTGATGCTGAATGCCTCTGAAGAGCAACTTGAGGAGCTACAGAGAGAGACCGATAGACTGCAAGCCGCCAAGCAGGAACTTGAGGCGCAGTTAAGATCCCAGCAGCTGGAGATGGCTGCCGCCGAACAGGCCTGGCGGCAGAGCTTGGAGGAGGCTGAAGCCGAACAGGAGCGCCTGTCGCTCAGGCCAGTGAAAAAGCACAAGACGCGCTACGGGAGCGGTCTGCTGCAGAGAAATTTGAAGCAGAGAGTATTCAGCTACAAACTGCACTGGAGCAGATGGCGGATGAAAAAGCGGTTGCGCAGCAGCAACTGCAGGCAGCTGAACAAAGGGCTGAAACGCTTCAGGAAGCAGTTGCTGAGAGCAAACAGCAACTGCAACAGCTGCAGCAAGAGATCGCCGAGACTCGAGACGCCGGGCAACAGCGTCTCCAGCGTGATGAGGCATTGATTGCAGAGTTGCGGGAATCGCTGGCGCAGGCTGAGGCAAAGATTCGTGATCTGTCGGAAGCGATCGCTGAGGCAAACGCCCAGGCTCGTCAGCATGAGGCGTCACAGTCGGCGCTAGAGGAGAGAGCAGAGCAGGATAAAACCAAGCTTGCTTCGCTCCAGAGTGGACTAGAAGATGCAGCCGCCAGGGCTGACAAGGCGGAGATGGAGTTGCGACGTCTGATGGATAATGAAAAGCAGGCAGAAGGTGAGTTTGAGGCACGGATTTCAGAGCTGCAGGAGGCCTTGGAGGCAGCGCAGACCGAGAAAGCCCGCGCCCGGGAGCAAGTGGCGCAGGCCGAGTTGCGCCTGCGTGAGGCGGATGAACGGAATTTGGAGCTTGAATCTGAGCTGGACCGGAAAAAGCAGCACGTATCCGAGCTGAGCCAAAGCCTGACTCAGGTCGAGGCACAGAAGTCGGGTGCCGATGTCTCCCTGCAGGATGCGAAGCGTGAGCAGCAGGAACACGCCGAGCGTACCAGTCACGTTTGGCTGATCTTGAGCAGGATCTGAGGCAGTTGCAAGGTCAGCTGGCTAGCACGCAACGTGAGCTTGACGCAGAGCGGGAACAGCACACTCAGGATATGGCGGCGAGCCAGCTGAGGATTGAGGAGCTCGAGTCAACCTTGCTGGAGGTGGAATCCCAGAGTCGGATTGATGGTGAAACCGATAGTTCAGGTGATCAGGGGCAACTTGAGGTCTTGTTGGAAGCACGGAGTGAGATCGAAGATCTGAACCGCACTATTGACGGTCTGCGTGAAGTCCAATTGGAGATGGAGAGTCAGCTGGATGGAGACAATGAAGAGGAGGTGCATGCGCTGCGTACCTCGCTGGAGAAGGAGGAAGCGCGTCGCAGAGCGGCGGAGGAAAAGGCACAAAAGGCCGATTTTCTGTTGCGCGAACGGCAGGTGCAGGAGGCCGCAGTGGAGATGTTGGAAGAGGACCTCGACGCTATCTCCAAAGAGCGCGATCTGCTTAAGCAGGAGCATGACGGCATTAGCTCCCAGCTGGAAGAGCTGCGCGATCATCTCGGCGATCTGATGGATGAGAATGACAAGCTGCACGACCAGATCAACATCTATCGTGAGCAGGTGGGCGACTCCATGTTGGCTGAAGAGGTGCTGGATCAGCTGGCAGAAGCCCGCAAAAAGGTTGAAAAACACCGAGTAGAAAGGGACGAGGCGTACAAGAAAGCGCAACGTTATAAAAGCCAGGTCGAGGAGCTTCGTTCGGTGATGGAGACCTATGTCTCACAGATTGAAAGCGTGCAGGCAATGGGTGAGGGCGATGCGCTGGATGCGTTGCGCAGTGAGCTTATCATGGTGAGGGAGCGGGCGACTGAAGATCTGGAGACCATGCGCCGAAAGCTCGATGAGGTTGCGACGAGCGGTGGACGTGACGTCAATGATGTAGCTGCGCTGCAGGGGGCCTTGCAGGATGTTGATTCGCTGCAGAAGGCACTGCGTGAGCGTGAACAGTCGCTGCGTATCTCCCAGCGGCAGTGTCGCAAACTGGAGGATGCGGTTGAGGATCGGGACAAGGAGGTGGATCGTCTCAAGCATCGTTGCGAGTTACTGCAAAAGCACAGCGGTATAGAGAGCATCGAGATGGATTCTATTGATGTCAGTACTGATGCATTCTCTCAGGCACCCAGCACTATCGAAGTGGATATGGCCGAACAGTTCGGTGGTGGCAAGGATGACTCGGTGGAGAAGAGTGAAACGAGTCGCCGAAAAATCTCATTTGGGCGTCTGTTCGGTAAAAAATCAGACTGAATGATTTGTTCAGAGGCTTCTTAGCCAGTCAGATTGGGCAGGGCGATACGTTAGTCAAAAGAGGAACGCTGCGTGCGGGTGCTTGGGGTGGGGGTGGCAACCCTCGATATCATCAACACGGTCGACCACTATCCAAATGAGGACGACGAGATGCGGGCCTTGTCGCAGCGCATCGCCCGTGGTGGTAATGCTGCCAATATGCTGGTGGTGTTGAGTCAGCTTGGTCACCGTTGCGACTGGGCTGGCAGCATCGCCGACGAGCCGGATAGTCGCCACATCCTGGAGGATCTGGCGCGCTACGCTGTCGACTGTTCTCACATCACCCGGCAGAGCGGCGGCAAGGTGCCGACCTCCTATGTCACGCTCTCTGCTGTAACTGGCAGCCGCACAATCGTGCATTACCGGGATCTCGAGGAATTTTCCGCCGCAGACTTTGCCGGGATCGATCTGGATGGCTACAACTGGGTTCACTTCGAGGGGCGTAACTGTGCCGAGGTGGAACAGATGATGAGACGACTCAAGCGGTCGAATCCAGCTCTTCCCTGCTCGCTGGAGATCGAGAAGCCGCGTGAGGGTATGGATCGACTGCTGGGTTTGCCTGATCTTCTGATATTCTCGCGTGCCTTTGCCAGGGTCAGCGGTTATGTCGGGGCAGAAGCGTTGTTTGCCGAGATGCGCCCGCTCAATGCTAAGGCCACTTTCTTCTGTGCCTGGGGTAGTGGCGGTGGCTACATGCAGCTAGCAGCGGGCAAGATACTGCACTCGCCCGCCCATCACCCGCCTCGGGTGGTGGATACCCTGGGTGCAGGAGATGTTTTCAATGCTGCGGTCATTGATGGCCAGATGCGGGGCCTGTCGGCTGAATCTGTGCTGCAGCAGGCGCTGCGCTTAGCGGGAGAGAAGTGCGGGCGGGTTGGATTCGATGGCCTGCGCGGGGTGCTCGATAGCCATGGCTGAGCCACGCAAGCTTTGCCCCCTCGATATGCTACAGGATCCAGGAAGTCGGGGCTTTTCAGTCGATCGGAATGGCCGGCAGGTCGAGTTGTTTCTGGTGCGGTGTGGTGCGTCCGTATTCGCCTATCTCAATCGTTGTCCCCACACCGGCGTCAATCTGGAATGGCTTCCCGATCAGTTTCTCGATCTGAGTGGCGGTTTTGTCCAGTGTGCGACTCATGGAGCCCTGTTCCGTTTGGAGGATGGTTACTGTGTGCGTGGACCCTGTGGAGGAGCGTCACTGCAGCCGCTACAGGCGTGGGTTGAGGCGGATGAGGTTTGGGTGGCGCTGGATTGATGTCAGCGCTTACCGGATGTTCAGCTGGCCAAGAATGAAAAAACCGGGCACTTAGCCCGGTCGTGGAGGGTGAAGGGAAGCGCGCCGCCTCAGCTCATTTCGTCAAGGAAAGCGTTTAGGTCCGCTAAGACCAGCTCAGGCGGGATGCGCTTCTCTTCGTGTTGTTCGGCGATGATCTCCTGAAGCCCCAGTTGGAGCAGCGCTGCAGAAGGCGCGATGAGCTCATTCGCTGTCGTGCGGTGCAGGCTGCATTCATCTTTGGCTGAATACCTTTCGACCACCTGGCCGGTGGACATATCGAATACAGTTTTCATCTTGCACCTCCTGAGGGGGTCTGGATTCTGCCTTCACCCAAATTAGCGGCGTTTGGTGCCAGTTCTTTAGTTCTGTTAACCAATACCATGAGTGATGGTCCTGCTGGGGTGAGTGACTTCACAAAACAATGCATAGACCCTTCATATCACAGCGGCTAGTCCTGTTCATCCAGATGATCCAAGGGGTTTATATGATTGTTACCCGCCGGCTTGTCCAGGTCGACGCCATAATCGTCGCGGCTGAGATCGTATGAGCCGGACCAGTCTTCGGGTGGTGCAATCTGCTTGGCGTCCAGGGCTTCCCAAGCTTCCAGGTCGTACTCTTCGACCGTGCCATCGTAAAACTGGACCTCGACCAGCCCTTCTTCCGGGTCGAACGCAACCACCTCGAGGTTTTCCATTTCGTTGGTTCTGAACCAGTCGCCAATTTTGATCATGGTGGTGTTCATTGCAGCTCTCCAGTCACCATGGGTTGTGATTTGATTATGACACCTGGAAACCGCCCGGCCATTGTCGAAGATCAGTTATTCCTGCTGCTTTGATTACTCATATTCCCTGATCACTAGGGTGCCGGCGAGCTTGTCGTGCCATCCCTGTTTGCGTTTGTCCCACATGATCCAGAAAAAACCCAGGCCGAGCCCAAGTATTGACAGGTAGTAACCCAGGTATCGCCCGATGAGCTGCCCGGTGGAGGGTTTGCCGAAGCTTTTGGCATCAACGACGTGGGCGTTGAACAGCATTTTACCGGGGGTGGCGGAGCGGAAGTGCCAGAATACCAGGACTGCAATGGCTGGAAAGAGATAGTTGAGCAGTAGCTCCCAGTGGTCGTGGCTGGGGTGTGCAGAGTGGAAATAGTCGACACCGTAGATCTGTATCAGGATCGGTGCGGTGACTAGCGTGATCAGAATCGAGTCGATGATCGATGCCGCGGTGCGTTTCCAGAAGCCGATATATTCGATCACCAGAGATTCGGATGTCGTGGAGGGCGTTTCGTGTTGCATTGATGTTTCTCGTCAGGGGCTGGGGTTGGGCTGTCTGGTATGGATCGCCTCGATGCCGGCTTCCAGCTCGGGGCTGAGCTTCAGCTGCAGACTCGCCAGATCGATTTCGAGCTGCTGCAGGGTGGTAGCGCCAATAATGTTGGAGGTGACAAAGGGGCGGGAGGTGACCCAGGCTAGCGCCATCTGTGCTGGATCGACAGCGTGTTCCCTGGCCAGCGCCACATAGGCCTGGGTGGCGTGTTCCGCCTCGGGGTTAGAGTAGCGGGTGAAGCGCTCAAATAGAGTGAGGCGTGCACCAGTTGGGCGGACGCCATCGAGATATTTGCCGGAAAGCACACCAAACGCGAGCGGAGAATAGGCGAGCAGACCGCAGGCCTCGCGCTGGGCGATCTCTGCCAGCCCCACCTCGAAGCTGCGGTTGAGCAGATTGTAGGGGTTCTGAATGCTCACCGTCCGGGGTAGGTCGTTTGTCTCTGCCAGTTGCAGATAGCGCATCAGGCCCCAAGGGGTCTCGTTGGAGACGCCGATATGGCGGATCTTGCCCGCCTGGACCAGCTTATCGAGCACGCCGAGTGTCTCTTCGATGGGGATGCTGTGGTCGTCTGGTTGGTGTTGATAGCCGAGTTGACCAAAATAGTTAGTGCTGCGCTCAGGCCAGTGAAGCTGATAAATGTCAATGTAATCAGTCTGTAGACGGCGCAAACTGGCGTCGAGCGCGGCTTCGATATGGTGCTGGTTGAGACGTGGCGCGCCATTACGCAGGTAGGGGAGCCAGTCTGCTGGGCCGGCGACTTTGCTGGCGAGGATCACCCGGTCGCGCTGTCCTCGCTTAGCAAGCCAGCTGCCGATGTAGCTCTCAGTTCGCCCCTGAGTCTCGGGGCGGGGCGGAACTGGGTACATCTCGGCGGTATCGATCAGGTTGATGCCAGCCGTGAGCGCGCGATCGAGCTGTGCGTGGGCTTCAGCTTCACTGTTCTGCTCGCCAAAGGTCATGGTGCCGAGGCAGAGCGCGCTGACGTGAATCCCAGTGCGTCCCAGTTGTCTGTATTCCATAGAGGTGCTCCTGCTGCGGACCGCAGCAGATTATAGGTGAAGCTGCCGCTGCTGGCTGTATTTCTGGTCTAAAGTCAGAGGTCTTGGCAGCTATGATGACAGGTTGTCGCCACGGGGGGTGATATGGAGCTTGATGGGGCGCTGTTTCCCGCAGAGATGTTGTGGTGGTTGGGGGCGTTCTATGGCATGGCGTTGCTTGCCGCGCTGCGCATGGCCCCCTGGCGGCGCTTGTTCGCGCCATCGCAACTGCATGTGTTTCTCGGTGCCATCGTGGCGCTGATTGCGCTCTGGCATATGCGCGGTCAGGTTCTGCCGGGGGTGACCTTTCATCTGCTGGGCGTTACCACTGTCACCCTGATGTTTGGTTGGTCGTTCGCCCTGCTCGCGGCAAGCGTCGTGCTGCTGGTCGTCAGCTGGAATGTTGGCTATGGCTGGCAGGGTCTCCTTCTGAGCGGTCTCACAACCGGCCTGCTGCCGATCACCCTGACCCAGGTGCTGCTGGTGCTGGTGCGCTCCTGGCTACCCAAAAACTTCTTTATCTACGTGCTTGGTAGCGGTTTTTTGACTGCCTGGCTGGTGGCCTATATCAGCGGTTATCTGGCGGTCTGGTTGCTGGTGACGGCTGGCGTCTATGCCTATGCCAAACTGCAGGTGACCATCATGCCTTTCTTCCCACTGATGTTTTTTCCGGAGGCCCTGGTGAATGGTTGGATCGTGACCATCTTGGTCTCTTTCTGTCCCGCCTGGGTCTACTCCTTCAGCGATGAGCAGTATCTGAAAGGCAAGTGATCTTCAGCTACGAGATAGGCGTTTGCCAATTTTAGCCCTAGAATGGCTGCAGTTCTGGTTCAATCCCTGTGATGTGAGGATGCGCAATTGAGTTGGTGGGGTAAGTTGGTCGGCGGGGCCTTTGGATTCATGTTGGGCGGACCGCTGGGGGCGGTGCTGGGTGCCGCTCTGGGACACAAGTTCGACAAAGGTCTGGAGGGGTTGCCGGAGGATGCTGGCGAGTGGGATCCGGGCGACCAGGAGCGCACCCAGATGGCCTTCTTTACCACCACCTTCTCGGTGATGGGGCGGTTGGCCAAGGCGGATGGACGTGTCTCACCCGATGAGATCCGGTTAGCAGAGGCGATCATGGATCAGATGTCGCTCTCGCCGGAGATGCGCAAGACGGCGGTGCGTCTCTTCAACGAAGGCAAGTCAACCGGCTTTCCCCTGGACGAGGTGCTGGAGCAGTTTCGCGTTGAGTGCCACCGGCGTCAGACCCTGATCCAGATGTTCGTCGAGATCCAGCTGCAGGCCGCCTACGCAGACGGCCAGATGGACCCGGCTGAAGAGACGCTGCTGCTGCACATCTGTGAGCGCCTCAGTATCCCTGAGTTCACCTTTCGCCGCTTGGAGCAGATGGTGCGGGCGGAGCGCCACTATGCTGGAGCGGGGCAGGCACCGCGTGCAACGGGGGTCTCGCTGGAGGATGCTTATGCGATCCTTGGGGTTGCGCAGGCAGCTTCGGATAAGGAGGTGAAGCGGGCCTACCGCCGTCTGATGAGCCAGCATCACCCGGACAAACTGGTGGCCAAAGGCCTGCCGGAGGAGATGATGAAGATGGCGGCGCAGAAGACCGATGAGATCCGCAAGGCCTATGAGCAGGTCAAGGCGTCGCGAGGGATGCGCTAGGGTCGAAATTTGAGCAAAACTTGAGCCAGCGCTGCCGGATGCCTATGCTTAAGACTCTGTGCCTAGGGACAAAAGAAGCCCAGTGCACATCTGGCTTGCCGCAAATCCAATAAAAACGTGCTGGGGGAAAGCATGACCGATAGTCTTGATCCGATTCTGCTCAACTTCGTCTATGCCATTTTTGGTGGCGCCCTGACGATCTTTTTCATGTGGTTTGGTTGCAAGGTCTTCAGCCACATCGTCAACTTCAGCATTCCGGACGAGTTGCAAAAGGGCAACATTGCGGTCGGCATCATGATCATGGGTATCTTTGTCGGCATTGGTACTGCACTGGGTTTGGTGATAGGGCTTGGGTTGAATTAACCATGTCCGCACGAACCCTCAGGTTGTTCGTGCTGTTGGTGATCATCCCCGGACTGGCGCTGGCCGGGGTGGCGAAGCATGTCAGCCATGAGCGCTGGACCAAACAGTACGACCGCTATTTCCGCAAATATACCAAGCACTACTTCGGCCCCCATGTGGACTGGCGCTGGTTCAAGGCGCAGGGAATTGCCGAGTCCGGCCTCAAAGCGGATGCGCTGAGTCGGGTCGGTGCCAAGGGGATCATGCAGATCCTGCCCAGCACCTACGAGGAGATCAAGAAGAAGAACCCCCACTTCACCCAGATCGACGAGCCGCGCTGGAATATCGCGGCGGGCATCTTCTACGATCGCATGCTCTATCGCCGCTGGAAGAAGGGGGCGCTGCCCACCGAGCAGCGGCTGCCGTTTGCCCTGGCCAGCTACAATGCAGGCTATGGCAAGGTCTCAAAGGCCTTCAAGCGAGCGAAGTCGAGGCATGGCGATATCAAACAGTGGGAGCAGGTGGCGCCTTTTACGCCGCGGGAGACACGCCACTATGTCAGCCGTATCAAAGATCTGATGGAGCCGGAGGAGTAGCTTATTTTAGTTGCCGCTCCTCACCGGCAGAATGCCTGCGGATCCAGGCGCGGGTGCGGTTGATCAGCGTCTGCTCGAGATTGCTGAAGAAGTGGTCGGCACCCTCGATGCGGTCTTGCCGATAGGCCTGTAACTCTGCTCGCTTGGCGACAATGCGGCGTAGCCTGGCAGTGTCGGTGACACTGGCTAGATCGCGACTGCCGTAGAGATCGAGCATCGGCAGCTTGAGCTTACGCAGCGCCTCGTATACCGGATTCTCCTCCCGTTCCTGCGGCGTCGGNAGGCCGATTGCGACAAATGCACGGATCGCCTCGGGTGGGGCATCCTCGGCGAGAAACTCCAGCCCCATGCGTGCCCCGAGACTGTGGCCAATCAGCACCAGATTGTGGTTATTCTGTTCGCTGAAGAATTTCGCGGCACTGCGGATGCGCGGGAACGCCTCGGGGATCAGCCGCAGCCACTCCGCCTGCGTTGCGCCAGGGGCGGCCACCGGCAGCTGGATCGAAAGGGTCTCCCAGCCGTGTTTAGGCAGCGCCGTGCGCAGCGGATGGATCACCTGATCCCAGTCAGGGTTGGCGCCCATACCGTGCAGCAGGATCACGCCGCCCTGCACCTGTTTGGCGGGACTCAGGGTGTGGATGGCGAGAAAACGCCTACCCTCCGCCTTCAGCCAGATCGGCTGGCCCTCCAGAATGGCATCGAAGATCTGCTCGGCAATGCGCCCCTCCCGGGTCAGATCGGCGGCGCTGAGTAGGCCGGGCAGCAGACAGAATAGTAGGCTGATGGCGTATCGGTTGATGCTTCTGTACGGCTCCATGGTAGAGGAATTTAGACCAGAATCACGCCGTCGTCATGCCGTTGCGGCGTCTGCTGCATGCTGACCGGTGGGGAGGCTGAAAATTCTCCTGCTTTGGGGTAAAGTGCCCCGTCAACTTATATCGAGGGTTGGGGCCGCCGGTTTCCAACCAGCTTCCAGGGTCGTCATGGCGCTGGTGAATCAAATTTGAAAGGGGAGTAAAGCATGGCCCGTCAAGCTGATCAGATCGCACCGTCCATCCTTTCGGCGGACTTCGCCAAGCTGGGTGAGGAGGTGGATAACGTCCTCGCCTCCGGCGCCGAGATCGTCCACTTCGACGTGATGGACAACCATTACGTGCCCAACCTGACCATCGGTCCGCTGGTCTGCGAGGCGTTGCGCAAGCACGGCGTCACCGCCGATATCGACGTGCACATGATGGTCAAGCCGGTGGATCGCATCATCCCCGATTTCGCCAAGGCCGGCGCCACCTACATCACCTTCCATCCGGAGGCCTCTGAGCACATCGACCGCTCCCTGCAGCTGATCCGCAACGAAGGCTGCAAGTCCGGCCTGGTCTTCAACCCCGCCACCCCGCTGTCGCACCTGGATTATGTACTCGACAAGGTCGACATGATCCTGCTGATGTCGGTCAACCCGGGCTTCGGCGGCCAGAGCTTCATCCCTGCCACCCTGGACAAGCTGCGCGCCTGCCGCAAGCTGATTGACGACTCCGGTCTGGATATCCGCCTGGAGATAGACGGCGGAGTCAAGGTCGACAACATCGCTGAGATCAAGGCCGCTGGTGCTGACACCTTCGTCGCCGGCTCCGGTATCTTTGGTTTTCCCGAAGAGGGCGATGCCAACCGCTACAACACCATCGTCGGCAAGATGATGGCTGAATTGGGCAAAGTCTGATCCGACGTGACGCTGAAAACGGGGCCTGGTTGGCCCCGTTTTTTGTTGTCTGGCAGGAGCTTCTCTGATTTCCACAGGCAGGGTGCGCAAACTTTTCTCCTCCCTTCTGTATCCTTGCTCCTTTTGAGTCACCAAGCAGGTAGCAGATTATGAGTCTCAAGCAGCCCAAGATGGTCCTTATCGACGTGGACGGTACCTTGGTGGACAGCGTTCCCGACCTGGCCTGGTGTGTCGATGAGATGATGCGGCAGCTGGGTTATCCGGTTTGGGGTGAGGATCGGGTGCGCGACTGGGTGGGCAACGGTGTCGAACGTCTGGTGCGCCGGGCGCTGATCGGTCAGCTCGATGGCGAGCCATCGGATGAGGCGTTCGAGAAAGCCTATCCGATCTTCCTGGCGCTCTACGCGGAGAATACCTCCAAGCGTTCGGCGCTCTATCCGGGGGTGCGAGAGGGGCTGGACTACCTCAAGGCGAAGGGCTACAAGCTGGGCTGTGTTACTAACAAGGCGGCCCAGTTCACTCTGCCGCTACTGAAGGATCTGGGCATTCACGATGATTTCGAGATCATCATCTCCGGTGATACCCTGCCGAAGAAGAAGCCTGACCCGATGCCGCTGCTGCATGGCGCAAAATACTTCGGGATCGATCCTGCCGAGGCAATGATGATCGGCGACTCCAAGAGTGATGTGAAGGCGGCTCGGGCCGCCGGGTTCCAGATTATTTGCATGAGCTATGGCTATAATCACGGCGAGGATATCCGTAACTACGATCCGGATGCAGTGGTTGACTCGATGGCAGAGGTCAAGGGTTTGCTGGAGGCTGCAGCTTGAGTCGCGCCATCCTTTTCGATTATCTTTGAGAGTCATTCCATAGTCAGAACAAGAGTATGTACTTCCTTCTCCACAAAAAGAGCCTGAAGACCGGCACACGATGGCGTTGGTGATTTCGACCGAAACGTCCGTTGTTTGTCTGTCTGTTGTGTGGAGAGGATCATGACCCCCCAAGAATTCGATGCCCTGGTGGACCAGGGTTTTAACCGCATCCCTGTCGCCTGCGAGGTGCTAGCCGACCTCGATACTCCCCTGAGTGTCTATCTCAAGCTGGCAGACGGGCCCTACTCCTATCTCTTTGAGTCGGTCCACGGCGGTGAGAAGTGGGGCCGCTACTCGATCATCGGTTTGCCCTGTCGTACCCATGTCCGGGTCAATGATCATAGCGTCGAGGTGGTGACCGACGGTGAGGTCGTGGAGGCCGACGAGGCGACGGATCCGCTAGCCTGGATCGAGGCCTTTCAGGAGCGCTACAAAGCGGCCGAACCGGAAGGGCTGCCCCGCTTCAACGGCGGCCTGGTGGGTTATTTCGGTTACGACATCGTCCGCTATATCGAACCCAAGCTGGCGAACTGTCCCAACCCGGACCTGATGGGTACCCCGGACATCCTGCTGATGGTCTCCGACGAACTGGTGGTATTCGACAATCTCAGCGGGCGCATGTTTGTCATCGTGCATGTGGACCCTAGCGCCGGCGGCACCCTGGATGGAGCCGAGGCGCGGATCCGCGAGCTGATCCAGTCGATGAAGCGCGGCGCACCCCGGGGGGGCTGCAAAACCGCCCGTCAGGTGAATGAGTCGGACTTTGTCTCCGGCTTCTCCGAGGAGGGCTTCATGCAGGCGGTGGACCGGATCAAAGAGTACATCCTGGAAGGCGACTGCATGCAGGTGGTGATCTCGCAGCGCCTCTCGATCCCGTTTCAGGCACCGCCGCTCGATCTCTACCGTGCCCTGCGCGGACTCAATCCCTCGCCCTATATGTACTTTCTCAATCTGGGTGAGTTTCATATCGTCGGCTCCTCACCGGAGATTCTGACCCGCCTGGAGGATGGCGTGGTGACGGTGCGTCCCATCGCCGGCACCCGCCGTCGCGGTTACACCGAGAAGGAGGACCGGGCGCTGGAGGCAGAGCTGCTGGCCGACCCCAAGGAGCGTGCTGAGCACCTGATGCTGATCGACCTGGGGCGCAATGACGCTGGTCGTGTCGCCAAGGTGGGTAGCGTGCGGCTCACCGACGAGTTCATCATCGAACGCTACTCCCACGTTATGCACATCGTCTCTAACGTCACCGGTGAGCTGAAAGAGGGCATGAGTGCGATGGATGTGCTGCGCGCCACCTTCCCCGCCGGCACGGTCAGTGGGGCGCCGAAGATCCGGGCGATGGAGATCATCGACGAACTGGAACCGGTGAAACGGGGTGTCTATTCGGGCGCGGTGGGTTACCTCTCCTGGAACGGCAACATGGATACCGCCATCGCCATCCGCACTGCGGTGATCAAAGATCAAACATTACACATTCAGGCCGGCGCTGGGGTGGTAGCCGACTCCATCCCCGCCCTGGAGTGGAAAGAGACCATGAACAAGGGGAGGGCCATCTTCCGTGCCGTGGCCCTGGCGGAGGCCGGTATCGACCGCCACGCCTGTGATCCGTCTGAAGAGGAGGCGTAATTATGTTGTTGATGATCGATAATTACGACTCCTTCACCTATAACCTGGTGCAGTATTTTGGCGAGCTGGGCGCGGAAGTGGTGGTGAAGCGCAATGACGAGATCACCATCGACGATATCGAGGCGCTGCAGCCGAATCACTTGGTGATCTCCCCAGGCCCCTGCACCCCCAGCGAGGCTGGTATCTCGGTGGCGGCGATCAAGGCCTTCGCCGGGCGCATCCCGCTGCTCGGTGTCTGTCTTGGTCACCAGTCGATCGGCCAGGCCTTCGGCGGAAAGATCGTGCACGCCCGTGAAGTGATGCATGGCAAGACCTCGCCTATTCACCATGCCGACAGAGGCGTCTTCAGCGGTTTGGAGAATCCCTTCGAGGCGACTCGCTATCATTCGCTGGTGATCGAGAAGGCGAGTCTGCCAGACTGTCTGGAGATCACCGCCTGGACCGAACGTGACGGCGAGATGGATGAGATCATGGGGGTGCGCCATAAGGAACTCGACGTGCAGGGGGTGCAGTTCCATCCCGAGTCGATCCTGACTCGCCACGGCCATGACATGCTGAGCAACTTTATCGACGGAAAATAGGATAGGTTTGGAATAACCAACAACAGGGAGTCGTTGAGATGGAACATCAAGAAAGGCAGATTAAGTTGCCGCCGCAGCTGCTGCTTCTCGATATGCTGGGTGCGATTCTGATGGGTGTAGGGCTGGCTGACTGGCTGGCCAATACCAGTCTCGTACCAGAGTCGATGCGCTTCGAGAACTATGACATCGTCATGGTGGTCGTTGGGGGATTGATGATGTTGCCTCCGCTCATTTACATTGTGCGGACGGCGCTGGAGTTGCGACGTTCCGCTTGAGCGCAGAGATATAGGTGTGTTTAGGCCAGCTTAATATCGCTATCGTTGCGGTTTGTTTCAAGGCGTCGTTTTTCGTCCATCAGTTCAGACATCGCTGCGATCAATACTGAACTCGAGGCCTCAACCACATTGAACCGGTCCAGGATCTCTTCGCGTACGGCTTCATCGTTTTTCCAATCCCTGTTCAGCAGGGCCACCACCTGATGCACGCTGTTGTGCACCTGCTCATGGGGTATCTGGAGTCTTTCATAGGAGGGAAGGTGCCTGAATACATTAAACCCCTGTGCCGATTCGTACCATTGACCAAAGCGGCACTGGTGATGGTCCACCTTGGTTGCCTGCCACTCAGGGCTGCCCTCCCCCATCTCATAGGCGCGATAGGCATTCTGCAGATAGATCATGTGGTCGAGCTTAATCAGTGAGGCGTTGCTGACCCCCTGAGCATAGGCGATGGTCTCATAGCTGGCCTGGGCGCCGTCAGCCACCTGATTGAAGCCAGTCTCAAAGTCGGCAACCATCTCCTGGGAGTGGTCGGCCATCTCTGCAATGGTGGCTGCATTGTCAGACATGGTCTGGGTGGCCGTGGAGAAGCCGTGAATAATCTGCTCGATGCTGCCTGCCGCTTGTTTGGTGCTCTCCGCCAACTTCTTGACCTCATCGGCCACCACTGCAAATCCTCGGCCATGTTCGCCGGCGCGGGCCGCCTCGATGGCGGCATTCAGCGCCAGCAGATTGGTCTGGTCGGCTATCTGGGTGATCAGAGAGAGTGCCTGAATGACTTCGATACTGTGTTCGTTGAGGGTGGAAGAAGAGCTCTGGATCTCGCCGATCATCTCCACCAAACTGCGTAGTTGGCCGGTTACCTCACTGATCGATTCACGACCGGCCAGCGCGGTATTGGCAGCCTGCCGGGAGATATCCTCAACCGTGCCCATGTGCTCCGCCATTTCGCCGAGGTCTGCCTGGGTCAGCTGCAGATTGCTGAGCAGTGAATCGGTCTTGGATGCGCTGAGTTTGCCGAAGAAGACATCAACCTCCCGGTGGCGCCTATTCTCCGCCATGGCATCGACTGAGGCGTTGATGCGCTCCATGGCTTTCTGGTAGGAGCCGTGCAGCCCTGCCGGGAAACACTTGCGATGGAACTGCTCCTTGAGGCCCAGCTCAAAGGTGGTGCTGGTCTCTTTGAAAAAAGCCTCCTCCTGATCGCGTCCCTCATTCAGGTTCCAGGCGGTCTCCGCCAGATTATGTTTCTCGGGGATCTGGGTGATCCGGTACTGCAGGTCGCCTTTGATGATCGCCTGGCCCATGGCCTTGATCTTGGCGATTAATTCCTGGTCTTCGCGCTCCGTGCGCCAGCTCAGAACTCCCAGCACCAGGGCTAGTATCAAGCCAGCGATGAGTTCCGCCTGCAGGCCGTGACGGATCAGGCCGATGATGACCAAAACCACCAGCACCCCCAGCATGAGTCGGCTAAGGGTTGCTGCCCTAAATCTCAAGAACGAAGTGCTCATAATCGCTCCCGTAGTCGGTCAGTTTTGCCTGTAGCAGCTGGGTCGATGCCTGGATTGCCTGTCTGGCCCCCGCCCGCTGCTCTACCGCCAGCATCTCTGCGTAGATCGGTTCGATCAGCCGTACCGACTCCTCCTTTGGCCGGCGTCTTACCGAATAGTAACCGACTAACTTGCCGGAGGGATTCAATGTCGGGGTGATGTTGGCGAAGACCCAGTAGAAGCTGCCATCCCTACTCATGTTTTTGACGTAGCCGATGAACTCCCGGCCTTGTTTGAGCGTATCCCACAGCAGTTGAAAGATGGCCCTTGGCATATCCGGGTGACGTATGATGTTCTGTTGCTGGCCCAGCAATTCCGCTTCGCTGTAGCCTGCAATCTGCATAAAAATACGGTTGGTGTAGGTTATGCGGCCGCTTGGGTCGGTCTTGGAGACGATAAAGTCCTCTTCCTTGAGCTTTCGTTCTTTGTTGATGGGTTGGATCTTGTTTTTCATTCAATGAGTCCCCCGGCACCTCTCCCCACCTCCTACTTTCGGCAGGGAGGGCGGAAAAGTTAATTAATTCCTGGGGGCGATGAGCGGGTTTACTGGTTCGGAGCCGAACCCTGTGTATGAGATATCTTTGCGTCCTTCGCACTTCTTTGCGATCTTTGCGTTATTCCAAGATAAACGAAAGGGGAGAGTTTCAATGGAGATGCGGCAGGCCATCAATAAAGTCCTGGGCCGTCAGGAGCTGAGCGCCGACGAGATGACCGGGGTGATGCGCACCATCATGACCGGAGGGGCGACTTCCGGCACAGATCGGCGGTTTTCTTATCGGTCTGCGCATGAAGGGCGAGACGGTAACCGAGATCGCTGCCGCGGCCTCGGTAATGCGCGAGTTGGCCAGTGGTGTCGCCATCGGCGATCTGGAAAACACTGTCGATATCGTCGGCACCGGCGGTGACGCCTCCGGCACCTTCAACGTCTCCACCGCCAGCATGTTCGTCGCCGCCGCCGCCGGTTGCCATGTGGCGAAGCACGGCAATCGTTCAGTCTCCTCCAAATCGGGTAGTGCCGATGCGTTGGAGGCTGCTGGCATCCGGCTCGATCTGATGCCACAACAGGTTGAGCAGTGCGTGCGCGAGGTGGGTGTTGGCTTCATGTTTGCGCCCGGTCATCACAGTGCCATGAAATACGCCATCGGCCCGCGCAAGGAAATGGGGGTGCGCACCATCTTCAATGTGCTCGGCCCCCTCACCAACCCTGCCGGCGTGCCCAACCAGCTGCTCGGTGTTTTCAGTGAGGAGCTGCTGGAGCCCCTGGCCGAGGTGCTGCAGCGGCTTGGTAGCCAGCATGTGATGGTAGTCCACTCTCGCGACGGCCTTGATGAAATCAGTATTGGCGAGGCCACCGACGTGGCCGAGCTGAGGGATGGTCAGATCCGCCGTTATTCGATCCAGCCGGAAGATTTCAGCATCAAACGCACCGCCATCGACAGCATCAAGGCGGATGATGCGGCCCACAGTCTCGACATCATCCGCGGTGTGCTGGAGGATCGCGCTGGCCCGGCTCGGGATATCGTGATGCTCAACGCCGGTGCCGCGATCTACTGTGCCGGGCTTGCCGAGAGCCTGACGGATGGGGTGCAGAAGGCCGATCAGGCGATCGCCAGCGGCGAGGCGCGCAATCGGCTCGACCGCCTGGTGGTGCTCAGCCAGAGCTTCGATTGACGGGCGATGCTGTGCCTGCGCGGACCGTTCAGGCGGGGGATTGGGTTGTATACATCCTGTGCTGTGCCGATGACACCCTCTATACAGGGATCACCACCGATCTAGCGAGGCGCCTGACGGAGCACAATCAGGACAATCGCCTGGGCGCCAGATATACTCGGGTGCGGCGCCCGGTGGCGCTAGTCTATCAGCAGGCCTGTGCGGATCGTGCCGCGGCGCTGCGGGAGGAGTATCGCATCAAGCAGCTGAGCCGGGCGCAGAAGCAACGCCTGATCGCGGCTGCTATTTCAGACTAAGTCGTGGACGGGCCTGCGTTGGCCTGGGTCGAAGGGTAAACCCCTATTTTTATCTCACGGCTCGAGTGGCATTCTCAATCGATAAAAAGAGGGTAGCTTGCTGCTGCCAGATAACTATCGGAGGAGAGTGATGGAGTTTTTTGCCAAGACGGTCTGTCGGGCCAATCCACAGCTGATCCAACATCGGGTGCGCATCGAGAACCTGATGAGCTGGTGTGCCGCAATTGAGGCCGCGTCGGGTCGGGGCGAGCGCGGTGAACTGCTGCTGCCCTGGGGGCGATTTCGTGTCCGCCGGGAGGTGATCCAGAGCGGGGTGCGCTTCTCTTTGCCCGGTTGCCCCAACGCCACCCAGTGGACGATTACCGCCGATCAGCGTCTCTCCGGAGTGCGTCTGCACTGCACCCTCAACCGAACCAAAATCACCCCAGATCTGCGCAGTCAGCTGGAGGCGTTTGTGGCAGAGTGGCTAGCGGGTCTGGAGTCGGGGCTGCAGGGCAGCCCGATTGTGCGCGTTGGCTGTGAAGATGCAGTCTGCCTCAGCTCCTTCAGCGGTATGGGCTAGCTGGAGAGCGCCGTTGATTGTATCGCCTGTGATATGCTTTGCGTCCTTTAGAGGCATCCCCGAGCGTTGGCTGGTATGAGTGACACCCCCGATATCCTGAAAAAGATTATCCGCCGCAAGTTGGAAGAGATCAGTGCGCGGAGCGAACAGCTGTCGCTGCAGCAGCTGATCAAATCGCTGGATGAGGCAGATGCCCCGCGAGGCTTCGCCGCCGCCATCCAGGCCAGGATCGATGCCGGTGGCGAGGGGGTGATCGCCGAGATAAAGAAGGCCTCGCCCAGCAAGGGGCTACTGCGGGCCGATTTCAGACCGGCGCAGATTGCGCAAAGCTATGCGAGCGGGGGAGCCGCCTGCCTTTCGGTGCTCACCGATATCGATTTCTTCCAGGGCGCTGATGACTACCTGAAACAGGCGCGTGGCGCTTGTAACCTGCCGGTGATCCGCAAGGATTTCATCATTGCCCCCTACCAGGTCTATGAGGCGCGCGCGATCAACGCCGATTGCATCCTGCTGATCGCCGCCTGCCTGGATGACCAGCGGCTGCGGGAATTGAACGATCTGGCGCATCAGATCGGCATGGATGTGCTGATCGAGGTGCACGACGAGGTGGAGCTGCAGCGGGCGCTGCAGGTGGAGAATCGGCTGATCGGCATCAACAACCGCAATTTGCGGACCTTTGAGGTGAGTCTGGAGACCACCCTGCGGATGTTGGAGCAGATCCCCGGCGACCGCATCCTGGTAACTGAGAGCGGCATCCATAGCGCAGAAGATGTGGCGTTGATGCGCGCTAACGGGGTGCATGCCTTCCTGGTCGGCGAGGCATTTATGCGCGCAGATGACCCGGGAGCGAAACTTGCGGAGCTGTTTGACTAGGCGGGGGTGAGAGGGCTGCCGGGCTCCAGGGGGAGTGCCTGCCGGCTCTCCTCCTGGAGCGGGGTCTGTGGGACGGGACTCAGCGCGTGCCGAACACTACGATGGTCTTGCCCTTGACGTAGATCAGCCCCTGGGCTTCCAGGTTCTTCAGTACACGCCCAGCCATTTCGCGTGAGCAGCCAACGATGCGGCCAATCTCCTGGCGGGTGATGCGGATCTGCATGCCATCCGGGTGGGTCATGGCATCGGGTTCTTTGCAGAGGTCAAGCAGGGTGCGGGCGATGCGGCCGGTGACGTCGAAAAACGCCAAGTGGCCGACCTTTGTGCTGGTCTGCTCCAGGCGCTGCGAGAGCTGCGCGCCCATCGCATAGAGGGTGTCCTTCATGTATTCACGCAGTTCGGTATCAAACAGCTGTTCAAGGCGTTTGTAACTGATCTCTGCGATCTGGCAGGGGGTGCGGGTGCGGACCATCACGCTGCGTTTTGGCTGAGGGACGAAGAGCCCCATCTCGCCGATGAACTCCCCTTTATTGAGGTAGGTGAGGATGATCTCGCGACCATCATCATCCTCGATGTAGACTGCGACTGAACCTTCGGTGAGGTAGTAGAGTACATCGGAGGGATCACCGATATGGATGATCTCGGTATTCTTTGGATAGCGGCGCCGGTGACAAAACGAGAGGAATCGCTGAAGATACTCTGGCTCTTGGGGTGGCGGCTTGATTATTGTCATAAGTCGGTTTCTCGTTGAATGGCCCGATGAGCTGTTTGGGATAATTTAGCTCTCAACGTTCCAATTCTAGCAACCCATTCAACACTGTCGATGAAGCCGTCGTAGTGTCGGGTTGCTGATAGTGGTGGCTGTTCATCCTAAACAATTGAACAGCATATAAATAAAACTTAGCTTCGTCGACCTTATTGTGCGGCTGTGGCGGGGTTTTTGTGGGTTTCCTGATCAATCAGTTTGGAGTTGTGATGAAGGCACGGGTGAAGTGGGTGGAAGATGCCGCGATGATGGGTGAGTCCGGCAGCGGGCATGCGGTGATAATGGACGGTCCGGAGGCGTTTGGCGGGCGCAACCTGGGGATACGGCCGATGGAGATGCTGCTGCTCGGCATGGGTGGCTGCACCGAGTTTGATGTGTTGTCGATGCTGAAGAAGTCGCGCCAGCAGGTGACCGGTTGTGTGGTTGAGTTGGAGGCAGAACGGGCCGAGAGTGAGCCAAAGATCTTCACTCGGATCCACGCTCACTTTATCGTCAGCGGCAAGAATCTGAGTGAAAAGCATGTGGCCCGCGCCATCTCCCTGAGCGCCGAGAAGTACTGCTCCGCCTCGATCATGCTCGGCAAGGTGGCGGAGGTGACCCATGACTATGAGAT
>NZ_AFOC01000012.1:0-51786 GCF_000224455.1 endosymbiont of Riftia pachyptila (vent Ph05) | reverse complement strand
TCGCCTCCAGAACCACAGCGCCAGCACCATCGCCGAACAGCACACAGGTGTTGCGATCGTTCCAGTCGGTGATGCGCGACAGGGTCTCCGCTCCGATCACCAGGGCTCGCTTGGCGCTACCGGTCTTAATGAACTTGTCGGCCACACTCATGGCATAGACAAAGCCGGTACAGACCGCCTGTACATCAAACGCCGCCGGGCCATGGATCCCCAGCCGCCCCTGCAGCAGACAGGCAGTGCTGGGAAATACCTGATCCGGGGTGGTAGTGGCAACGATGATCAGGTCGATATCCTTCGCATCGATCCCCGCCATCTGCATCGCGTTGCGTGCGGCCTTCTCCGCCAGATCGCAGGTGTACTCCTCGTCACCGGCGATATGGCGCTTTTTAATGCCGGTCCGCTCGACGATCCATTGGTCCGTGGTATCCACTATCTTTTCCAGATCCTGATTGGTCAGGATCTTCTCCGGAAGGTAGCTTCCGGTACCAATTATGCGGGAATAGATCACGCGCCTTCCCTTTTTTCCAGATGCTTTTCAACCTGGCTAGCGATGCGGCTGAGCACGTCGGTGAGCACCTCTTTACGGGCAATGCCGATGGCATTTTCGAAGGCCAGCTGATCGGCACCACCATGGCTCTTGATGACGATACCGCGCAGCCCAAGCAGGCTGGCGCCATTGTAACGACGTGGGTCGATGCGACGCCGAAAGGCCTTCAGCACTGGCATCGCCGCCAGCCCAGCCAGCTTGGTCAGCCAGTTGCGCCGAAAGCTCTCTTTCATGGCGTGGCTGATCATCTTGGCGACACCTTCACTGCTCTTCAGCGCAACGTTACCGACAAAACCGTCCGCGACCACCACGTCGACGCCGCCTTTGAAAACGTCGTCGCCTTCCACATAGCCGATATAGTTCAGCGAACTGGCGGCCAGCAACTCATGCGCTCCCTTCACCTGCTCGTTGCCCTTGATCTCTTCCTGGCCGATATTCAGCAGACCGATCCGAGGATTGCTGATGTCGGCAACCGCAGAGACCTGTTCACTCCCCATCACCGCGAACTGGAACAGGTGCTCGGCACTGCAGTCCACATTGGCGCCCAGATCGAGCATGTAAGTCTGCCCTTCAATAGAAGGCAGCGCCGTAATAATCGCCGGGCGATCCACATTCGGTAGCATCTTCAGCACAAAGCGGGAGGTTGCCATCAGCGCACCAGTGTTGCCGGCGCTCACGCAGGCATCGGCGACACCCTCTTTGACCAGGTTGATCGCCACCCGCATGGAGGAGTCTTTCTTGCCGCGCAACGCCTTCGAGGGCAGCTCGTCCATCCCCACCTCCTGGGAAGCATGGTGGAACCGCAGGCGATCGCCGAAGCTGTGGCCACCGACCTTCTCCCGCAGGAGCGCCTCGTTTCCGACCAGAATCAGGCACACATCAGGATCATTCCTGAGGTAATCCAGCGCGGCAGGCACGACAACCGCAGCGCCATGGTCACCGCCCATGGCGTCGAGTGAGATAGTGACAGCGCTATTCATGCCGCCGTAGGCCCCCCAAAATGCAAAGATCCCGGCACGCCCGTCGAAGACGCGCCAGGAACCTGAATCAGTCGTGCAAAATCAGCCTGAACGGCCTTATTCGCCCTTGGTGTTGATTACCTTGCGGCCACGGTAGAAACCATCGGCGGTAACATTGTGACGCAGGTGGGTCTCGCCAGAGGTGGAATCGATGGAGAGGGTTTCACCGGTGAGGGAGTCGTGAGAACGACGCATGCCGCGTCTGGAAGGGGTCTTTTTGCTCTTCTGAACAGCCATGATTTTGCTCCTATATTCAGTTCAAATCAGTATCAATCGATACCTGTTGTATCTCAATCTTTTGTCGCTTTCAGTCCGCTGAGGATGGCAAACGGATTCTCGCGCTCTGCCTCGTCTGCTGCCTCAATCGCCGTATCAGCCCTAGCGCCTGTGTCAGTTGCAGTGCACTCATCAGCAGGATGCATCGCCACTTGGGGCAAGGCCAGCAGCAGCTCATCCTCGATCAGATCCTGCAGACTGACCCGCTGATCCTCAACCATCCAGGGATCGAGCGCCTCTGGCAGCTGTTCCGCCTCATCGAAACCTTCGACAAAGGCGATGGCGGTATCGCTGCTGACCTTCAGCAGCACTGCCTTCAGGCAACGCTGACACTCGAGCAACAGTGTCGCCTCGACACGCCCCTTCAGACAGGCCCGGCGGCGTTCGTCGCGATAGAATTCCAGCTCAAAGCTGGCACGACCCTGATCATCCAGCAGAGACTCACGCAACCTCGACAGATCCTGCAGCGCAACGCTACCGGCAAACGCCTCGCCAAGATCGGCAAACCGCCAAGGATCAAGATGCTCGGGCAACCGTTTCGACATAAGCGCGCGATGATATTATGCAACACGGCCCGATGTCAAAAACATCAGCCCGCTCACGCAGTTAGTCTGAGAATGGGGATTACTGTCCCCCGACGATGGCCAGCAGGATGCCCGCCGCCACCGCAGAGCCGATGACTCCGGCCACGTTCGGTCCCATGGCGTGCATCAGCAGGAAATTATGATGGTTGGACTCCAGCCCCACCTTGTTAACCACTCGAGCCGCCATCGGCACCGCCGAGACCCCGGCCGCACCGATCAGCGGATTGATCTTGCCGCCGGTGACACGATTCATCACCTTTCCCATCAGCACGCCGGCGGCGGTGCCGATACAGAAGGCGAAGGCACCCAGCGCCAGAATGCCCAGAGTTTCGACGCTGAGAAACTTATCAGCCGAGAGCTTGGATCCCACGGCCAGACCAAGAAAGATGGTGACAATGTTGATAAGCTCGTTCTGCGCCGCATGGCTCAGACGGTCCACCACGCCGCTCTCGCGCAGCAGATTGCCAAAGGTCAGCATGCCGATCAGCGGCGCCGCCGAGGGCAGAAACAGGATGCAGAGCAGCAATACCGTGAACGGGAAGAGGATCTTCTCCAGCTTGCTAACGTGACGCATCTGCTGCATCACCACGCCGCGCTCCGCCTCAGAAGTGAGCAGGCGCATGATCGGCGGCTGGATGATCGGCACCAGGGCCATATAAGAGTAGGCGGCCACGGCGATCGCACCGAGCAGATCGGGCGCCAGCCGGGAGGCGAGAAAGATCGCGGTGGGACCATCTGCGCCACCGATGATGGCAATCGCGGAGGCGTCGGCCAGGGTGAAGTTGAAGCCTGGCACCATATTCAGCGCCAACGCACCGATCAGGGTAATGAAAATCCCGAACTGGGCCGCTGCCCCCAGCAGCAGTGTCCAGGGCATGGCGATCAGCGCACCGAAATCGGTCAACGCCCCGACGCCCATGAAGATCAGCAGCGGGAAGACGCCGGTCTCTATGCCAACATGGTAGATATAGTAGAGCAGCCCACCCTCGCCGCCGATACCTGCCACTGGGATATTGCTGAGGATTGCGCCGAAGCCAATCGGCAACAGCAACAATGGCTCAAACTTGCGCGCGATTGCCAGATAGATCAGCAGGCCGCCGACACTCATCATCAGCACCTGGCCCCAACTCATGTTGGCAATCCCCATGGATTGCCAGATTGGTTCGAATCCTATCTCCATAGCGTCAGGCAAGTCTCAGAAGGGTCTCACCAACCTGCACGGCATCCCCCTCTTTTACAGTGATATTGCCAATGATGCCGGCGACAGATGCCCGCACCTCAGTCTCCATCTTCATCGCCTCCAACACCATCACCACCTCTCCGGCGGCAATGCTCTGTCCTTCAACCACCTTGATCTTGAAGATATTGCCCGCCAGTGGCGCGACAATGGGGATACCGTCCGCGGCCACCTCAGGCGCGGCAACCGCTGCGGCTGGTGCAGCAACCGTTGGTCGCACATCAGTAACCGCACCGCCTGGCGTCACCTTAACGTTGTAGGCGACCCCATTGACCTCCACCTGATAGGACTCAGGACCTCCGCCGGCAGCTGCCGGAGCGGCAGCCTCGCTCGCCTCTGGCTCGGCTTCAGTGCCCGGCACCGGCTCGAAGGCATCTGGGTTGTCCCGGTTCTCGAGAAACTTCAGCCCCACCTGAGGGAAGAGCGCATAGATCAGGACATCATCCACCTCCGCATCGGCGACACGGATTGCCTTCTCCTCGACAAGCCGCCGGAACTCCATGGTGAGTTTGTCCATCTCCGGGTCGATCCTGTCAGCTGGACGACAGGTGATCACCTCTTCGCCCTCCGCTAAGACCTGCGCCTGGAGTTCAGCGTTAACCGGTGCAGGCGTTGCACCGTATTCCCCTCTGAGAACACCACCGGTCTCTTTCGCAATGCTTTTGTAGCGCTCGCCCATCAGCACATTGAGCACCGCCTGGGTGCCAACGATCTGCGAAGTCGGGGTGACCAGTGGTATATAACCCAGATCCTTGCGGACCTTGGGGATCTCCTCCAGCACCTCGTCGAGGCGATCGTGGGCGCCCTGCTCGCGCAGCTGGCTCTCCATGTTAGTCAGCATGCCGCCAGGCACCTGGGCCACCAGAATCCGCGAGTCGACTCCCTTTAGGGCCCCTTCAAATTTGGCATATTTCTTCCGCACTTCCCGGAAGTAGGCAGCGATCTCCTCCAGCAGATGCAGATCGAGACCGGTATCTCGGTCGGTACCCTGCATGATTGCCACCACCGATTCAGTGGGCGAGTGGCCGTAGGTCATGCTCATGGAGGAGATCGAGGTATCGATCATGTCGATGCCCGCCTCCGCCGCCTTGACCGCAGTGGCGGTACTCATACCGGTGGTGGCATGGCTCTGCATGGCGATTGGAATGGAACAGGTCTGTTTCAGCCGAATGACCAGCTGTTCAGCCACGTAGGGGCGCAACAGGCCGGCCATGTCCTTGATACAGATCGAGTCGCAGCCCATCTCCTCAAGCTGGCGCCCCATGTTGACCCAGTAGTCGAGATCATGCACCGGGCTAACGGTATAGGACATGGTGCCCTGTGCATGTTTGCCGGTCTTCAGGGCCGCCTTGACCGCAGTCTCCAGATTGCGCAGGTCATTCATCGCATCGAAGATGCGGAACACATCGACTCCGTTCGCAGCAGCGCGATCGACAAAGGCCTCTACCACGTCGTCGGCATAGTGCCGGTAACCGAGGATATTCTGTCCGCGCAGTAACATCTGCTGTGGGGTGTTGGGCATCGCCTCCTTGAGGCGCCGGATGCGCTCCCAGGGGTCTTCTCCCAGAAAGCGGATGCAGGCATCAAAAGTTGCACCGCCCCAGCTCTCCAGCGACCAGAAGCCGACTTTGTCCAGCTTTTCCGCAATCGGCAGCATATCGTCGATGCGCAGGCGGGTTGCAAACAGCGACTGATGCGCGTCGCGCAGGACGACATCGGTTATTCCGAGGGGTTTCTTATCGCTCATAAGGAAAACAGGCTGTGTGAAGGAAAAGGGAGTCTGTATGCGCGCAACTCTACAGCGAAATCAGACCTGTGTCGTGCGGTAGCGGGTGATCGCTGCTGAGATGACCGCGACGAGATCACTGCGTACGCCGGACTGCGTCACCACCGGCCTTGCAGGGCTCAATTCATCTGTGTCGTTAAGGGCCTGGGATCGGCTGAGCACTTCAGCCAGACGGGACATGGCTAACATGGTAAACACCAAGATCACCAGAAAGGAAAACACGACCCCCATCCCCAAGAACATCAACTTCACGCCAGAGAGCATCAGATCAGAAATTAGCATAGGCACAGGACACCCTTGGTTTTTTCATTGTGGACGTTGTACGTTCTCTCAGCGCCCCTTGTCAAGGATGTAGAACTTTAAGTATATCTAGTTACCTATTGTTTTTATTGGAAAATGTACTGTTATATTAATATTATTCATAGTCTGTATTGCAATACTCAATCCTAAAAAACACTCCTCTTAGGAAAAGCAATACTTGATTGCGACCCGTATTCCCAACAGATGACACTCCACTTTATTTGCTAAAATGCGCACCTCATCCTCTTCAACCCATTGTTAAATAGAATGTAAATCATGCACGGAAAAGACAGGATGGGCGAACACACGTTGGTGCTCGCCTCCACCTCCCCGTTTCGCAAAGAATTGCTCTCCCGCCTCGGCTTACCCTTCACCACGGCTTCGCCAGAGGTGGATGAATCACCCCTCGATGGAGAGGCGCCGGATGCGCTGGTGCAGCGGCTTGCCTTGAAGAAGGCGCAAGCGGTGGCTGGGCAATTCCCCAACGCCCTGATCATCGGCTCAGACCAAGTCGCGACCATCGATGAACGCATTCTCGGCAAGCCAGGAGACCACGAACGGGCGGTGGAACAACTTAGCGCCGCAGCGGGACGCAGGGTGACCTTCTATACCGGACTCTGTCTGCTGAACAGTACCAGTGGCGATTCTCAACTCATCTGTGAGCCATTTCATGTTCACTTTCGGCCACTAGATGCCGTAGCAATTGACGACTATCTAAAGAGGGAACAACCTTATAACTGTGCCGGTTCGTTTAAATCGGAAGGACTCGGCATCACACTGTTTGAGAAACTCGAAGGTAGCGACCCCAATGCCCTGATCGGCCTGCCGCTGATCCGGCTGGTCGGGATGTTGGAAGAGGAAGGGGTTGCGGTGATTGGGGCATAATGCTTCAACAGACGCTATCAGCCAGATAAGCCCCATTATTGACGACTAATAGCCGTTGTTCTTAGGTTTTGATGCGCCTGGCTCATCGGTTAGAGGTACGCATCCCCTAAGTCGCCAATAAATGCCTGCTCATATAGAGATTACTCAGCGCAAACAACATGTGAAGGTTGTTATCATTCTTGGCCAAGCCACGATAGCGCACCTTAGTAAAACCAAACTGACGCTTGATCACCCGGAAGGGGTGTTCGACTTTGGCCCGGATGCTTGCCTTGAGGTATTCGATACGCTCTATGGTCCGATCAAGCGGGGTATCAGTGAGTGATTTGCGCTTTCCCGATCGCATGGCAATGTTCCATTCCACACGCCGCTCCTGGTGCTCCTCTCTCTTTTCAATACCTCGACATCCAGAATCAGCGTATACGCGCTCTGCCTCGCCATGTAAGAGCACATGGGCGAGCGTCAGGTCGTGCACGCTGGCTGCAGTATTCACCAGACTGTGGACCAGACAAAAGTCTCATCAACGCCGACATGGGTCTTCATGCCAAAGCACCATTAATTGCCTTTTTTCGTCTGATGCATATCTGGGTCACGTTTGCCTTTCCGGTTTTTGGTAGAACTGGGCGCATCAATCAGGCTGGCATCAATGATCGAGCCTTCCCGTAACAGGAGTCCTGCGTTCACCCAGGTAGGCAGAAACTTCATCAAATAACTGTTTTCCAAGTTGATGCTGTTCCAGCAGGTGCCGAAAATTCAGGATAGTTGTTTCATCGGGGATACGCTCCTTGGATAGCTATAACCCGGCAAACTGACGCGGAGGTGATTTCATACAGGGCATCCTCCATCGCGGGATCATTCAGTTCATACCAATGCTGCTGCAGGCAGTGAATGCGAAGCAGGCTCGACAGGGGATAGGGCTGGCGGCCATTCCCCGCTTTGGGATAGTGAGGGGCTATCCGCTCTTCCAGCCGTTTCCAAGGGATGCTCTTATCCATCTCCAGTAGAAGCGGGTCTGTTTCCGTTTGGCGGCATGCTCCGCATCTGAGAAGCTCATCGGGTCGATGCTCTTATCTCGTAAAACTGGAAAGCACTATTATCACTCATTCCAGGGGCTTGTTCAGAGTTTCCCTAACTGACAGAAGCTGGCACCGAAAGGGAAAGGACTTCATGCAAAAAGTCATTTCCTTAATTTACAATCAAAAATCGCTTTCCGTTTTATGTGGCATTGCCCCATGAAGATGAAAAACAGTTGGGCAATATTAATTCTTTGCCTCTCTCGGCAGATCAAATCGGATCGAGCCAGATAGAAAAACAGCGCGACATTTACCTTCGCAGCAAAGGCTGGGAATTGGGTATATCAGAAAGGATATCTAGGAAGCGCATACATCGGCCGGGGGGAGGCTTCTATGGCGCACACCGAAAAAGTCGATAAATGCATTGCTGAAAGGACTTTCTTGGGGGAATCGGCGTCACTCAGTAGAACCTTCCCTGGTATCTGAATCATAGAATGTACCATCCGTGTCGAGAAGAAATCTTCAACAGCTTACTAAAGGCGAAAAGCTTGCAGCCCCCAATCGGAGATTCTAAGGATGATGGGGAGTTAATATTGCTGCGGCAAAAATTCAGGTCGAATAGTAGGATGGATTTGAAAAAAATTCCATGTATACACAAAAATACTCCGTTCCTTTGGCGCAAAAAACCATTATTCCCCCCTCATAACAGCCCGTTTATCCACTTTTCCATCCAGATATTCTTCTGGAATATATTCATTTATAATTCTGTGGTGGCCTTCCTACATACGACATTACTACTACCCCACCAATCTTCAGTCAATGTCGACTATGCTGGACCCCCATTTTTTAGCCGACTCCTGCCATCAGGCCATTCTGATCCGTAGATAGGCAATTCAATCGAAAAACAATGCAGCCAATACAAAGAAGCCACGGAAACACCGTTGCAAAGACTCTCATATTCTGTCTGCTATCTTTAATCAGCTTGGCCAGCCTAGCAGCTGAACCCAGCGATGTATTTATCGGCCTGAAGATCGACCAGATCACCGGCATCAATCAGAAGGAGGAGAACTTCAGCGTTGTCGGCAGCCTGCGCATCGACTGGCGCCAGCCGCTGCTGGCATTCGAGCACGCCCCCGGTGAACCAAAACACCGCACCTACACCCTTGCCACTTTTCTCAAACTATTAGAAGAGAAGCAGATCCGCTGGCCGGCCTTCACCTACCATAACCAGCAGGGGCGAATGGACTTCCAGAACCGCCTCATCTCCCTCTCGGAGGATGGCACCGTCATGTACCTCGAACGCTTCACCTCCACCTTCCAGGCCCCAGCATTCGACTTCCGGCTGTTTCCATTCGACAACCAACTATTTTTCATCCATGTGGATTCGATTTTCCCACAGCATCTATTCCGATTTCAGGAGATGCAAGGGTTCAGCGGACTGGGGGATCAGTTGGGCGAAGAGGAGTGGATCGTCACCGAGGTGAATACCCACCTAACGACCCACAATGAATTTACCAAAGGGGATGCCTCCCGCTTCGTGCTGGAGTTCCACGCCGAGCGCCATCTCAATTACTATCTGATGCGGATTTTAATCCCGGTGCTGCTGATCATCACCGTCTCCTGGTTCACCTTCTTCCTGCAGGATTACACCAAGCGCATCGATCTGGCCGGCGGCAATCTGTTGCTCTTCATCGCCTTCAACTTCACCATCTCCAGTGACCTACCCCGGCTCGGCTACATCACCCTGATGGATGCCTTTCTCGTCGGCACCTTCATCATCACTGCCCTGGTGGTATTGGGTAATGTCTGGCTACGGCGCTTGGAAAATCACGGCAAACAAGCACTCGCGAGAAAGCTCGACATCTACGCCATCACCAGTTACCCACTGGCCTACCTCCTCGGTGCCCTCACCCTGTGGTTACTCTTTTTCTGGCGATCATACTGACCGTCGCTTCGTCGCTGATCTGCCAGAAAACGGAGCAGTTCTATCGTAGCAAAGAGACCAATGCTCTCCGCAGGTGATCTCCGCCTACAGCCAGGCCTTCGATTCCGCTAGATCGCCCCCTTCATTGATTTACTCAATCTAATGTATTGCTTTCATTTATTTTAATGATTTGTATTAAAAACATTTGGTAGATTAATAATCGCCGCCTGCCTAGACTCCCTCAAAAGTTATAGGTTTATACCAAGCAACTCAGTTGGGTTTTAGTGTCATGGGCAGCGAGGCGTTGATTCAGGTGACCATATCCATCCTCTTCATGGGTGGACTCGGGCTCGCGCTTTCCGCAGCCCTCGCCATCGCCAACCGCAAGCTCTGGGTCTATGAGGATCCGCGCATCGATGTGGTGGAGGAGATGCTGCCCTCCACCAACTGTGGCGCCTGCGGCACCGCTGGCTGCCGCCCCTTCGCCGAGGCACTGATCGCCGGCGAGCTACAGCCAGGCCAGTGCACCGTCAACAGCGCCGACGGCAACGAAGAGATCGCCGACTACCTGGGCGTGGAGAGCGGCGACATCATCAAGCGCGTCGCCCGCCTCGCCTGCGCCGGCGGCAGCCATGTCGCCCGCATGCGCGCCCACTACGCCGGCCTCGACTCCTGCCGTGCCGCCGCTGCGGTCTCCGGCGGACCCAAGGCCTGCAGCTGGGGTTGTCTCGGTCTGGCCGACTGTGCCGAGGTCTGCGACTTCGAAGCCATCACCATGGATACCCACGGCCTACCAATTGTAGACAGCGCCAAGTGCACCGCCTGCGAAGACTGCGTTGAAGTCTGTCCCAAGGGGCTCTTCTCGATCCAACCGATCACCCACCGCCTCTGGGTCGCCTGCAAGAACCAGATGGACGGTGACCTGGCCGAGGCCGATTGCGAGGTCGCCTGCACCAACTGCGAGCGCTGCGCCAAAGACAGCCCGGAAGGATTGATCACCATTCAGAACAACCTGGCGGTGATCAACTACGAAAAGAACGGCCTCGCCTCCCCCATCGCGACTCAGCGCTGCCCCACCGGCGCCATCGTCTGGCTCGATGCAGACGGTAGCGTTCACAAAGGTATCAAGGCGAAGCACATCGTGCGGGAAGAAGCGCTACCCGTGAGTTAGGAATTTTGAAGTTTGGTGGAGTAACCAATGTTCGGCAAAAAGCCTGAGAAACAATTCAAGTACCCTGGCATCCGCATGGCAATGGACGGCAATACCGCCGTGATCATGTGTGAGCGGGAAGCCTCCGACGCGGCCGGCGCCTATCCCATCACGCCATCGACGCAGATGGGCGAGTACTGGGCGGAGGAGAGAGCCAAGGGTCATATCAACATCTCCGACCGTTCACTGATCTTTGTCGAACCCGAATCCGAACACGCCGCCGCTGCCGTCACCGCCGGCATGACGATGACCGGTCTGCGCGCCACCAACTTCTCCTCGGCCCAGGGTGTCGCCTTCATGCACGAGTCGCTCTACGCGGCGGCGGGTAAACGCCTTCCCTATGTGCTGAACATCGGCTGCCGAGCCATTACCAAGGCGTCGCTCAACGTGCATTGCGGCCACGATGATTTCCACTGCATCGACGACACCGGCTTCTTCCAACTCTTCGCCAACGACGCCCAGGGCGCCGCTGACCTCAACCTGATCGGTCGCAAGGTGGCCGAACTGTCACTGACCCCCGCAGTAGTGGCCCAGGACGGCTTTCTCACCACCCATTTAATCGAACCCCTGCAGGTGCCGGAGCGCGAGCTGATTGAGGAGTTTCTCGGCCGCCCCGACGACGAGATTGAATCCCCCACCCCGGCCCAGCGGATGCTCTACGGTGAGAAGCGCCGCCGCATCCCGGCGATCTGGGACGTAGACAACCCGATGCAGTCGGGCGGCGTACAGAACCAGGACGCCTACATGCAGACTCAGGCAGCGCAGCGTCCCTACTTCTATGATCACATCACCGAGCTGACCGAACAGGTGATGGACGAGTACTACGAACTGACGGGGCGCCGCTACGGTCGCATCGGCAGCTTCAACTGCGACAAGGCCGACTACCTGATCATCGGCATGGGCTCGATGGTAGTGCAGGCACGCGGTGTCGCCGAGTATCTGCAAAAGAGCCGCAAACTGAAGATCGGCGTAATCGACATCACCCAGTTCCGCCCCTTCCCCGGCGACCTGCTCGGCAAGGCGCTGCAGGGAAAAAAAGGTGTGGTGGTGCTGGAGCGTACCGACCAGCCGCTAGCGGAAGACCTGCCACTGATGCGCGAAGTGCGCGCCGCCATCTCCAAGTGCATGGAGAACGGCCAAGCTGATAGCCAATCCGGAAACAGGCTCCCCTACCCCGACTACGCCACCTACAAGACGCTGAAAGAGGCGCCACGCCTCTACTCCGGTGCCTACGGCATGGGCTCCCGCGACTTGCAGCCCGAGGGGCTGATCGGCGCCATCGAGAACATGCTGCCCGACGGTGATCAGAAGACCTTCTTCTACCTCGGCATCGACTTTGTGCGCGAGGCCGCCAACCCGAAGCAGGAGATCCACATCCAGAAGCTGCTGGAGGCCTACCCTAATGTGGGTGAGCTCTCGGTACGCGGCTCCGAAAATCCCAACCTGATGCCGGAAGGCTCCATCACGGTGCGGATGCACTCAGTGGGTGGCTGGGGCGCCATCACCACCGGCAAGAACCTGGTGATGACCCTCTACGACCTGCTCGGCTATGAGATCAAGGCGAACCCGAAATACGGTTCCGAGAAGAAGGGCCAGCCCACCACCTATTACCTCTCCGCGGCCCCCACACCAATCCCGCTCAACTGCGAATACCACTATGTGGACGTGGTACTGAGCCCCGACCCCAATGTATTCAGCCACTCCAACCCCCTCTACGGCCTAAAAAAAGGCGGCACCCTGATCATCCAGTCGAGTCTGCAGAGCCCCGAAGCGGTGTGGGCCAGCTTTCCACGCTGGATGCAGCAGCAGGCGGTGGATGACGAGATCAAGATCTTCTACATCGACGGCTTCAAGATCGCCCGCGAGGAGGCCAGCAACCCGGAACTGCAACTGCGCATGCAGGGCAATGCCTTCCAAGGCGCCTTCTTCGCCGGCTCACCGCTAATGGAGATGGCCGGCCTCGACGAGAAGAAGCTGTTCCAATCCATCGAAGCGCAGCTGCAGGCCAAGTTCGGCGCCAAAGGCAAACGCGTGGTGGAAGACAACCTGCGCATCGTGCGTCGTGGCTTCGATGAGATCCATCCGATCACCGATATGCAGGTCGGCGCTCAGAGCGTCAACCAGTTGAAGAAGGAGATCGGCCTGCCGGTGATGCTCAAACAACTGCCCGAGGGCGACGGCGGCATCGCCGACATCCACCGCTTCTGGGAGCAGACCGGCAGCTTCTACGCCAGCGGCAAGGGCTCCGACAACCTGGCCGACCCCTACCAGGCGCTGTCGCTGGTGCCCGCCTCCACCGGCATCTTCCGCGATATGACACAGATCCGCTTCGAGTACCCGAAATGGGTGGCGGAGAACTGCACCGCCTGCGGCGACTGCTACACTGTCTGCCCCGACTCCTCGATCCCCGGCCTGGTCAACACCATCAGCGAAGTCTTCAACTCGGTCATCAACCGGATCGAAGCCGGTGGCATGCCGACCCAGTACCTGCGCCGCGAAACCCGCAAGGTGGAGAAGCGGCTGCGCGAACTGATCAAAGAGCAGGGGGCGAAGGCCAGAGTCCGCGACCTGCTCGACCAGGCGATCCTGGAGACCATTGCCGCCTGCGACCTGGAGGAGGACGCCAAGACCAACGCCGAACAGGGGCGTTCTAATGACGCGGGAGCAGGGATGCGCAGGAGCGCCCTGGAGGCGGAATTTGGCCGCTTCATCGACGGCCTCGGCAGCTTCGACTTCGCTGTCACCAAGCCCTACTGGAACATCAAAGAGAAGAAGGCCCCCAACAGCGGCGGACTCTTCTCCATCACCGTCAATCCTTACACCTGCAAGGGCTGCATGGAGTGTGTGGATGTCTGTGACGACTTGGCGCTAGTCGCCGAGCATCAGGACAACGCAGCCATCGAACGGCTGCGCAACGACTGGAACTTCTGGCTCGACCTGCCCACCACCAACGAAATCTACAGCCGTATCGACGACCTCGACGAGAAGATCGGCGCGCTGGAGACCCTGCTGCTCGACAAACACACCTACAGCTCAATGGAGTGCGGCGATGGCGCCTGCCTGGGCTGTGGCGAGAAGACCGTCACCCACCTCTTCACTAGCACAGTCACCGCGTTGATGCAGCCGCGAGTAAAACGGCAGCTGGCGAAACTAGACGACCTGATCACCCAACTGGAGCAGCACATCCGCCTCAAGCTCGCCTCCGGTGTCGACTTGAGCGACCCCGATGCGATCAATGAAGCGGCAGAAACTGATGAAGGCGATCTGACCCTCGCCCGGTTGAGCGACACCATCGACCCAGGGCATGAGAAAACCCTACTCGACAGGGAGTGGCTAAAACGGGTAACAGGCATACTAAACGAGCTGCGCGACCTGCACTGGCACTACCGCGAAGGCCCGAGCAAAAAAGGCCGCGCCGCGATGGGCATAGTCAACTCAACCGGCTGCACCTCGGTGTGGGGCTCCACCTACCCCTTCAATCCCTACCCTTTCCCTTGGGCCAGCCATCTGTTTCAGGACAGCCCCTCCATGGCGATGGGCCTGTTCGAGGGCCACATGGCGAAGATGGCCGACGGCTTCAAGGCGATCCGCCGTGCCGAGCTGGAGCTTGCAGATAGATACAATCCTGTAGAGCACGACCCCTTCTTCCAGCAGTTCAGCTGGAAAGAGTTTAGTGAGGACGAGTGGCTGATGTGCCCGCCGGTGGTCGCGGTGGGCGGTGACGGCGCGATGTACGACATCGGCTTCCAGAACCTCTCCCGCGCCCTGGCATCCGGTATGCCGATCAAGGTGCTGGTGCTCGACACCCAGGTCTACTCCAACACTGGCGGTCAGGCCTGCACCTCCGGTTTCATCTCCCAGATAGCCGATATGTCCCCCTACGGCAAAGCGATGAAGGGTAAAGAGGAGATGCGCAAAGAGATGAGCCTGATCGGCATAGCACATCGCACCAGCTATGTGCTGCAAGGCTCGCTGAGCAACATCACTCACCTGATCGAGGGCTATATTGACGGCCTCAACAGCCGCCGGCCGGCCCTGTTCAACATCTACGCGGTCTGTCAGCCGGAGCACGGCGTCGCCGACGATGCTACCGCACGCCAGTCGAAACTGGCGGTGGAGGCCCGCGCCTATCCGCTGATGAAGTTCGACCCGGATGCGGGTGAGACCCTGGAAGAATGCATCGACCTAGAGGGCAACCCGGCGCTTGAAGAGGACTGGCCGAGCTACACTCTTAATTACGTCGATGAGCACGGCAAAGAAGCAAAACTGGAACTGCCGATGACCTTTGCCGACTTCGCCGCCACCGAAGGCCGCTTCCGCAAGCACTTCCGCAAGGCGCCGCCGGAGACCTGGGGCGACGAGATGATCCCCTTCCACGAATTTCTCGACATGGACGATGACGAGCGGGAAGGCAACTACCCCTACATCTGGGGCGTCGATGGAAAGAACCGCCTGATGCGCATCCTCTGCTCTGCAGAGATCGTCAAATCTGCTGAAGAGCGCCGCCAATTTTGGCACCAGCTCAAGAGCATCGCCGGCGAACTCGACAAGGTGGATGTGGATGCCCTGGTGGAACAAGCCAAGATCGATATGGCCAACCGCCTCAGCTCCACCCTGCTATCGATGGCAGCCTCCGGCAATGCGGCGGCACTAACCGGCGCAGTCTCTGCCAATGGCAGCGGCACAGCGACGGCCGGGAGCAACAGCGGCGCCATCGCCGAGGGCTACGAACCGGTCTGGATCGAAACCCCCGAATGCACCGCCTGTGACGAGTGCACCGGGATCAATCCGAAGATCTTCGCCTATAACGACGACAAGCTGGCCATAGTCATCGACCCCCAGGCGGGCAGCTACAAAGACATCGTCAAGGCGGCAGAGAAATGCACCGCCGGCTGCCTGCATCCCGGTACACCCTGGAACATGGCTGAGAAGGATGTGGAGAAACTGATCAAACGGGCAGCCAAGTTCCAGTGAGTCAAAAGCATAACGCAAAGGTCGTAAGGTTATTAATGATGCCAATCACTAAGGAAAGCATATCGTTGCCGACGAAGATGAGGACAGCGAAAAAGTCCATAAATTTATCTTTCTTGGCGTCCGTTGCATCTCCTTTGCGCCCTTTACATTCCCACTTTTTTTTCTCGCTAGGGAGTGACAACCGATGAGCTTGTTCGGGCTTTTCGGCCGGGGCTCTTTTCAGCACGGCATCCATCCGCCGGATAACAAGCAGCAGACCGCCTCACAGCCAATCCGTCGACTGCCGTTTCCCGAACTGCTGGTGCTACCGCTCGATCAGCACATCGGCAAGCCGGCCAGGGTGATCGTCAACAAGGGTCAGGAGGTAGTGCGCGGCGAGCCGATTGCCGAGGCGGACGGCTTTGTCTCGGTGCCGATCCACGCACCGGCGACGGGACGCATCAAAGGCATCGAGCTGATGCCGACGGCGCGCGGGCCGAAGTCGCTATCGATCCTGCTGGAGGTCTATGAGGGGTCCACCCAAGAGGTGTTGTGGGGATCGGAGCGCGACATCGGCGCCCTCTCCCCACAGCAGTTGATTCAGGCGGTGCAAGAGAGCGGCATGGTCGGGCTGGGCGGCGCCGCCTTCCCTTCCCATGTCAAGCTGACCATCCCAGAAGGCAAGCAGGTGGATACCCTGGTGGTTAACGGCTGTGAGTGTGAGCCCTATCTGAGCTGCGATCACCGGGTAATGCTGGAGCACCCGAAAGCGCTGATGCGCGGCATCCGCTACGCGATGCGCACCACCGGCACCAAACAGGCGGTGATCGGCATCGAAGATAACAAGATGGATGCGGTAGAGCAGCTGCAGACCCATACTCCCCGAGACGACACCATCAAGGTAGTGGCGGTAGAGACCAAATATCCCCAGGGATCGGAAAAGATGCTGATCAAGTCAGCATTGGGCCGTGAAGTCCCTGCCGGCGGCCTGCCGGCGGATGTAGGCGTGGTGGTCAACAACGTCGGCACCCTGGCTGCGCTCGGCCAACTGCTGCCAAAGGGCGAAGGACTGATCGAACGGGTGATCACCGTGGCCGGCCCCGGCGTGAAGCACCCCGGCAACTATCTCGTCCCATTGGGCACTCCGATCGGTTTTGTGCTGGATCAGGTGGGTTACAGCGGCGGACAGAACGAATTCATCCTCGGTGGCCCGATGATGGGCCCGGCGGTCTCCGCGCTGGAGACGCCGATCACCAAGGGCAGCTCCGGCCTGCTGGTGCTCAATGAACCGAACATCAACTCGGAGACCCGCCGCATCTGGCCCTGCATCAAGTGCGCGCGTTGCGTCGACGCCTGTCCGATGCACCTCAACCCGTCGCAGCTAGGCCAGCTGGCAGCAAAACGCCAATACCAGACCATGGCGGAGCGCTACCACCTCAACGACTGCTTCGAGTGCGGCTGCTGCTCCTATGTCTGCCCCTCCAACATCCCGCTGGTGCAGTACTTCCGCATCGCCAAGGCGATCAACCGGGAACAGGCGGCTTGATAAAAAATGACCAATAAACCGCAAATCGAACTGCGCACCACTCCCCACGCCCATGCGGCGGACGATGTGGTGAAGATCATGCGCAACGTCGTCTATGCGTTGCTGCCGATCGCGACCTGGTCAGTCTGGCAATTTGGCCTGAGCGCGCTGGCACTGTTGCTGACCGTGACACTCTCCTGTCTGCTGTTCGAGCGGCTCTTCAACCAGATGCGCGGTGAACCCAGCAGTCTTGGTGACTGGTCCGCCACCATCACCGGACTGCTGCTCGCCTTGACGCTGCCGCCCGGTTTTCCGCTCTGGATGGGAGTTGTCGCCGCTTTTGCCGCCATCGCCCTCGGCAAGGCCCTGTTCGGCGGCCTGGGCATGAACGTGCTCAACCCGGCCCTGGTTGGACGCGCGTTTGTCCAGGCCGCCTTCCCGGTCGCCATCACCAGCTGGACACCGTCCCTGTTCGACGACCGTTTCAGCCATTTTGTACCGACCACCCTGACCCTGCCCTTCCTGAAACCACCAGCGCTTGGCGATTGGGTGGAACAGGTGCGGATCGATGCCTTCAGCGGCGCCACCCCACTGGGTCTGCAGAAATTCGAAGGTATCGAGACCAACAGCCTCGACCTATTGCTGGGCACCGCCACCGGCTCCGCCGGTGAGACCTCCGCTCTTTTAATCCTCCTGTGCGGACTCTATCTCGCATTCCGTCGCATGCTCGACTGGCGCATCCCGCTGTCGGTAATGGCGGGCGTGGTGCTGACTAGCGGCGCTTTTTATCTGCATGATCCGGCCAATACACCGGATCCGCTCTTCATGCTGTTCTCCGGCGGCCTGATGCTGGGGGCCTGGTTCATGGCCTCCGACATGGTGGGCTCTCCGGTCACCCCCCGGGGAGTAATAATCTACGGCCTGCTGATCGGCTTTCTCACTGTCATCATTCGACTCTTTGGCGGGCTCTCTGAAGGGGTGATGTACGCCATCCTGCTCGGCAACGCCGCCACCCCACTGATCGACCAGTTCACCCAACCCCGGGTGTTTGGCGCAAGGGCAAACCGATGAGTCTGGCCGAGCACGAATTGCAGCAGCCGGCCACACCCACCGGCAGGATGATCCGTACCCTCGGCGGTATCGCCATGCTCTCCGGTGCGCTGGTGGTCACCACTGTGCATCTGACCAAACCAGCCATCGAAGAGAATCAGCGCCGCGCCATCGAGGCGGCGGTATTCCAGGTGATCCCCGAGGCAGTCTCGCACCGAGATTTCATCGTCACCGATCAGGGCATCACACCCGTTAGTGATAAAGATCCAGGCAGTGGAACCCGCATCTATGCCGGCTTCGACGCCCAGGGCCAACTGCGCGGCATCGCCGCCAATGCGGGGGCCCAGGGTTATGCCAATGTGATCCATCTGCTCTACGGCTACGACCCGGCCTGCCAGTGCATCCGCGGCATCAAGGTGTTGAAGCTAACCGAGACCCCAGGCCTGGGCGACAAGATCATCACGGATGCCAGCTTTGTCGCCAATTTCGACCAGCTCGATGCCCGCCTCGACCCGACCGGCACAGCCCTCGAACACCCGATCGTCACCGTCAAGCACGGCAGCAAACACAACCCCTGGGAGATCGACGCCATCTCCGGCGCCACCATCTCCTCCAAGGCGGTGGGCAAGGCGTTGAACCAATCGGTCGGAGCCCTGCTACCGCAACTCACTCCCCATCTCGATCAGATCGAACCCGAGCCCGTCACACCGCCAAACAGACAGGTGGAAGAATGAGCAGAAAACAGGAAAACCAGGTCAGTTGGGAGACCTTCACCGCCGGCCTCTGGAGAGAGAACCCGGTATTCGTGATGCTGCTCGGCATGTGCCCGGTGCTGGCGGTAACCAATTCCGGTATTAATGCGCTGGCGATGGGGCTGGCAACGACCTTTGTGTTGCTCGCCTCCGGCCTGCTGATCTCGCTGATGCGCAATATGATCCCCAGGCAGGTGCGGATCGCCACCTACATCGTCATCATCGCCACCTTCGTCACCATCGTCGACTACACGATTCAGGCGATCTCCCTCGATCTCTACAACGCGCTCGGCGCCTTCATCCAGCTGATCGTCGTCAACTGCATTATCCTCGGTCGCGCTGAGGCCTATGCTTCGAAAAATCGCCCCATCAAGACCTTCATCAACAATCTTGGCATGGGGGCCGGCTTTACTTTCGCCCTGCTCTGCCTCGGTGTGGTGCGCGAGGTGCTTGGCGCCGGCGCACTGTTCGGCATCGATCTCTTCGGCGAGGCATTTCAGCCCTGGGTGGTGATGGTCTTGCCGCCAGGAGGCTTCATCGTGCTGGGGGCCTGGTTACTGCTGTTCGAGTGGATCAATCAGCGCCGTGAAGCCGCAAAACTGGCAGCAGTGGAGCCAAGTTAAGGAGAAAGAACATGCCAACCGAATCACTCAGCTTCATCTTTCTCAACGCAGTGTTGGCCAACAACTTCGTGCTGGCGCTGTTTCTCGGCCTCTGCCCCTTTCTCGGCGTCTCGGGAAAGCTCGACACCGCCCTGCCGATGGGGCTGGCGACCATGTTCGTGATGCTGGTCAGCTCGGTTTGCGCCTTCGCCATCAACCAGATACTGGTTACCTTCGACATCGAATTTCTGCGCCTGATCGCCTACATCGCAGTGATCGCCAGCGCAGTGCAGCTGGTGGAGATGACACTGAAGAAATTCACCCCGGCGCTGTTCCGCTCCCTCGGCATCTTCCTGCCACTGATCACCACCAACTGCGCGATCCTTGGCCTAGCACTGTTCCAGACCTTCAAGGAGTACGACTTTCTGCAGTCGCTAGTCTATGCGATCGGTGCCGGTACCGGCTTCATTCTCGCCATCCTACTAATGGCCGGACTGCGTGAAAAATTGGAGCTCTCCACCCTGCCGAGCTCTCCCAGGGCGCGGCCATCAGTCTGATGCTCGGTGGCCTGCTATCGCTCTCTTTCATGGGGTTTGCCGGACTGGGAGGCGGGTGAGATGTGGGACTACCTGATCGCCATGAGCGTGATCCCGCTGCTACTGCTGGGCTGGCTGTTGGTGCAGTCGCTGGCACGACGGTTTGCCAAGGCCCACCCAGAGTTCGGCCCGCCCCCGCAAGAAGGGGGCGGCTGCGGTGGCAACTGCTTATGTGGCAGTGGTGGAAGCTGCAAACGGGAACAAACTAAGACGAATAAATAATCTTTTGTGTGCCGCCTATCACAAAAAAAAGCCTTCCATTAGCGTGGGATATCGGCACACACAGGTAACATCTTTTTTTAGCGGAGATCAACATGGAAGTACATCCAGCAGATTTCCCAGGCTCCAACAAGGCATCTGACGCGAGGGCAACACCATGCGTAATTCAAATCAGCTTATGAAGAACGAGGGCGATACTGTGGCAGAACAAATCATCTGGTTCGAGAACCTGGGAATGGACGACGTGGAACAGGTCGGTGGCAAAAACGCCTCCCTGGGCGAGATGATCAGTAACCTCGCCGAAACTGGGGTCAGCGTACCCGACGGCTTTGCCACCACCGCCCACGCCTTCCGCGAGTTTATCCGCTACAGCCGCCTCGATCAGCGCATCGACCCTCTGCTGGCAAAGCTTGACGTGGACGACGTAGAGGCCCTCGCCGAAGCGGGCCGTACTATCCGCCAGTGGGTGGTGGAGACCCCTCTGCCGGAAGCGCTACAGAACGCGGTGGTGCATGCCTACCAGAAGATGACCCGCGCAAGCGGCGTCGAACCGGCGGTGGCGGTACGCTCTTCGGCCACTGCGGAGGATCTGCCCGACGCCTCCTTCGCCGGCCAGCAGGAGACCTTCCTCAACGTACGCGGCATCGACGATGTGCTGATTTCCATCAAGCAGGTGTTCGCCTCGCTCTACAACGACCGCGCCATCGCCTACCGGGTGCACCAGGGGTTCAACCACGACGAGGTGGCACTCTCCGCCGGCATCCAGCGCATGGTGCGTTCCGACATCGGCTCTTCAGGCGTGATGTTCACCCTCGACACCGAATCGGGCTTTCGCGACGTAGTCTTCATCACCAGCGCCTTCGGCCTCGGCGAGACGGTGGTACAGGGCGCAGTCAACCCGGATGAGTTCTACGTCCACAAAGAGAATCTCTCTGCTGGTCGCCCCGCCATCCTGCGCAAAACCCTCGGCAGTAAGGCGATCATGATGACCTACGGCAAGGCGGGCGAGGAGAACGTAATCACCATCGATGTACCGGAGGCTGACTGCAAACGCTTCTCCCTCTCCGATGAGCAGGTGGAAGCCCTCGCCCGCCAGGCGCTGATCATCGAGCAACACTACGGCCGTCCGATGGACATCGAGTGGGGGCTGGATGGTGAAGATGGCCAGCTCTACATCCTGCAGGCGCGCCCCGAGACGGTGGAGAGCCGGGTCGATCACGCCAAGGTGGAACGCTTTCGTCTCGAAGAGCAGGGCACTGTGCTGGCTCAGGGCCGCGCCATTGGCCAGCGCATCGGTACCGGCACCACCAAAGTGATCAACGACATCTCCGAGATGGCCAGGATTCAGCCGGGCGACGTGCTGGTGACCGACATGACCGACCCCGACTGGGAGCCGGTGATGAAACGCGCCGCCGCCATCGTTACCAACCGCGGCGGCCGCACCTGCCACGCGGCGATCATCGCCCGCGAGCTGGGCATTCCGGCGGTAGTGGGCTGCGTCGACGCCACCGACAAATTGAGCGACGGCCAGGTAGTCACCGTCTCCTGCGCCGAGGGCGACGACGGCTTTATCTATGAGGGACGGCTCAACTTCAGCGTCACCGAAGGTGACAGTGGCGAACTGCCGGAGCTGGACACCAAGATCATGATGAACATCGGCAACCCGAGCCACGCCTTCGCCTTCAGCCGCATCCCCAATGCCGGCATCGGTCTGGCACGGCTGGAGTTCATCATCAACACCACCATCGGCATGCACCCACTGGCGCTATTAGAGTTTGACCAGCTGCCTGAAGAGTTGCAGGCGCAGATCAGCGATCAGTGCGCCGGTTACGCCGACCCAGTCTCCTTCTATATCGACAAATTGGTGGAGGGCATCGCCACCCTGGCGGCGGGGTTTCAGGGACATCCGGTGATTGTGCGCATGTCGGACTTCAAATCGAACGAATACGCCAACCTGATCGGCGGCGAGCGCTACGAACCCAGCGAAGAGAACCCGATGATCGGCTTTCGCGGTGCCTCCCGCTATCTCTCCGACAGCTTCCAGCCCTGCTTCGAGCTGGAGTGCCGGGCGCTGAAGCGAGTACGCGGGGAAATGGGCTTCGACAATGTGGAGATCATGATCCCCTTTGTGCGCACCCTCGAGGAGGCGGCTCAGGTACAGGCGCTACTGGCGGCCAACGGCCTGAAGCGCGGTGAAAACGGTCTGCGCGTGATCATGATGTGCGAACTGCCCTCCAACGCGGTGCTGGCGGAAGAGTTTCTCGAGCACTTCGACGGTTTCTCCATCGGCTCCAACGACATGACCCAGCTGACCCTGGGACTGGATCGCGACTCCGCGCTGATCGCCGACAAGTTCGATGAGCGCAACCCGGCGGTGAAGAAGATGCTTGGCATGGCGATCACAGCCTGCCGCGAGCAGGGCAAGTATGTCGGCATCTGCGGTCAGGGTCCATCCGACTATCCGGATCTGGCCCAGTGGCTGCTGGAACAAGGCATCAGCAGCATCTCCCTCAACCCGGACACGGTGGTCAGCACCTGGCAGTCGCTGGCCACCCAAAGTTGCTAGAAGCTGCAGCGACCAAGCTATAGATCGGGCTGTGCACGACATCATCCTTGATTTTAATCGATGACACGCGGCGGCCACGGGCCGCCCTATATTTTAAGGTTAGTCGCGCCCCGTTTGGCCTCGCTCCAGCCGGCGAAACAGGCGCCAGCTGGCGTGGAACCAGAGCCAAGCGAGGCCGGCTGTCAGCCAGTCGAAGAGCATAAAATCGGTCAGCGGCCGGAACACACGGTCATGCAGCCAGAGACCGGGCCGGCGGCGGCCCCCCAACAGCCGTTGCAGCACCAGATCGAACAGGAAGAAGAGTTGCCAGGCATGACCACGCACATAACGCCCGGACGCCAGCCAGCGATGTCGGGCCACGCGACTACCAGCCTCCCGGTTCAGCGCATCAATTAAGCGGAAGATCGGTGCCAGCTGCAGCTGCCCGGTCTGCGACTGGTTACGATAGACTGCTGCGACACGCTCGAAGAAAGCATCCAGGCCGATAGCGTGAAAATTCATGATCAGTGCCGAGAGGATCATGCGCCGACCCAGCCCCTCTTGCTCAAAACGGCGCGCCGAGGTTTCCAGGGTACCCGGCAGGGTGATCCACTCTCCTTTGCTGCGGATCGTCTCGGCCAGGCGTTGATCCTCCAGAAACCAGAGCGACTCATCAAACCCACCGAGTTCATCGAACAGGCTGCTCGGCAGCAGAAACCCCTGATCGCCATTGGTACACTCCGGCCGATTGAGGGCGCTCTTCTCTTCGTAGTAGTGGTAGACGAACCCCTGACCGGGGCGGCTGCGGCAAAAACTCAGTCGAAAATGGCCAGCAATGCGTTGCTGGCCACGCGCCTGCATCGCCTGTTTGAGCGCAGCCAAGGCATCAGCCAACTGCCGCTCATCAGTCAGGCCCGAGTCCGCATGCAGGAACAGCAGAAACGGAGAAGAGCTGACGGCGGCACCAGCATTCATCTGCCGCCCCCGCCCCGCATCCGTTGCCACAATCCTAACCCCGTGGGCGCTGGCGATCGACAGGGTCGAATCCCGCGAACCGCCATCGGCTAGGATCAGTTCCAGTTCAATATCCTGCTGTCGCCACAACTGCTTCAGTAACAGCGGCAGGGCATCTTCCTCATCGATAGCTGGGATGATGACACTGAGTTGAGAAGCGCTAGAGATCATAAAAAAGCGCGACCATAGCAACTTGATTCAAGATGGCACGATGATCCCACGGGGATTGCTGGAAACGTTGGGCATCGGCTTCTACAACCACCTCCTCCATGCGTTCCATGTTCTTTCTCTGCGCTTGCATCAGACCATTAATATAGTGTGTGGCCAAATGAAATACGGACCTTGTCTTGTTCGTGAAATGTCATTTGAAACAGTATTGAAAATCTTAGAATCGCCCCACAATGCAATTTATTATATTTATACACCTATTAGATAACTAAGATGACCTTGGCAATTCTCATTTGATGCTTTTCCTTTCATTGCTTGGCAGATAATTCATGCCATATATTTTATATTTTTCAATCAGTTATTTTTAGGTCCAGTCAGACAAAGTAATCCTAAAGTATTGCCTCTTCCCGCCGAATATCGATGTATTCGATATTTTTTAACTAATCGATATCTCTGACGCCGAGGCGGCATGCAGCCGGGCCCCGTTCAAACGCACTCAAAAGAAGGCTGAACCATGAAAAGACTGATCGGCAGCTTCATCCAACACTCCCTGGATCTGGTGGGAATCAAGCGCATCCGCAGCCAGTTGCTAACGCTCAATGTCCTGCTGATCGCCTTTGGTCTGTTTTCGATTGCATCCATTTACTGGAGCCTCGACAGTGACGCCGCTGCCATCAACATCGCCGGCCGCCAGCGCATGTTGAGCCAGCGAGTGGCTAAGGAGGCGTTGATGGTGGTCCAGGGGGTGGAACCGCTGGCGGTGGTACAGAAAACCCTGGCACTGTTCGAGGATTCCCAGCACCGACTGCTCCTAGGAGATCCTGAAGCAGGCATCACCCCGCCAATGAACGAGGCTATCCGGCAACAGTTGGCAAAGACCAGCCGACTCTGGTCGGCCTACCGGCGGCACTTGGAGGCCTATCTCGCCACCCCCTCCCTCGACAGCCTGAAGGCGATTCGGGAAAAAGCCCAAAAAGTACTGGAGGAGGCCAACCAGGCAGTCAAGCTAATGGAGAGAGAGGCCAACCATCAGGTCTTCCTGCGAGCCGGCTGGGCCATCGGCATGATCGTCGTCCTGCTGCTCTTCACTAACAATATCCGTATCTATACCCTGCATACGCTGATGGACCCGATCGAGACCCTGCGTAACCGGTTCCTGCGGGTCAGCGAAGGGGATTTCACGCAACCTATGCCCGAATCCGATCTGGACAACGAAGTGAGCCAGACCAGCCGCGCCTACAACGCCATGCTGGTGGAGATCGGGAACATGGTGCGCCAAGTCATCGATGACGCCATCCACATCGGTCAGGAGGCAATCAACCTGACCTCGGTGGCCGAGATCTCCCAGAACGGGGCGCGCAAGCAGTATATCGAGATCAACCAGTTATCCAGTGCTATGAACACCACTTCCGATGCAGTTCAGGACGTGGCCCGCAGCGCTGCCCAAGCCGCGGATGCGGCAGAGGAAACCAACCAGGAAGCGGTCTCCGGCAAGAGGATAATGGCCCAATTAGCGGATGTGATGGATGCCTTAATGCAGCAGAGCGGCGCCGCAGCGACGGTAGTCGGTGAGCTGGAACAGGACAGCCAGTCCATTGGTCAGGTGCTGGAGGTAATCAAAGGCATTGCGGAACAGACCAACCTACTGGCCCTTAATGCAGCCATCGAAGCAGCCCGCGCTGGCGAGCAAGGACGCGGCTTCGCCGTGGTAGCCGACGAAGTCCGTGCCCTGGCGGCCCGCACTCAGACCTCCACCGAAGAGATCCGCCAGATCATCGAACGCCTGCAACAACAGTCGAAGAAGGCTGTGGTAACCATGGAGGAGAGCCGGCTCCAAGCGGACGAGGGTAGCAGCCGCGCCGTCGAGGCCAGCAATGCCATGGAGAAGATCATCGATGCCATCGGCACCATCACCAGCATGAATACCCAGATCGCCACTGCTGCGGAGGAACAGGGACAGACCGCTGAGCTCATGAGTCGGAATGTCGAGACCATCGGGACCGTGGCAGCGGAAACCGCCGAGGCAGCGGACAAGACGATCCAGGTCAGCAGCATGCTCAGCCAGGGGCTAGATTCCCTCCGCTCCCAGGCCAGCCGTTTCCGGATCGATGCCACATGAGGGGAACTGAGCATGGCGGGGGCAAACCAAGCATTGCATTCGACAACTTGCGGTGGCCCCTGGGGGATCAGTCGGTTGCGGGCAGTAACTCCGCCACCACCTGCAACAGGGTCCCGGGTTCCACCGGCTTGCGCAAGAAACGGCTGATACCCATCTCATGGGCACGCTTCTCGTCCAGGCTCTCACTATTGCCGGAATAGATAATAACCGGCAACCCAGGACGAATTGCCAGCAGACGACGGGCTAGTTCACTGCCGGTCATGTTGGGCATGATCTGGTCGCTGATCACCAGATCGAATGATTCGGGTGCATCCATAAAGCACTCCAAAGCCTTCTGTGCATTATCCACTGCCGTGACCCTGCATCCTTGGCTCTGTAACAGGTCTTGCAGATAGTCGATGAGTGAATGTTCATCATCTACCACCAGCAGATGACCACTGATCCGCTCTGGTACGGTGGTGTCAGGCGACGACGAAAGCCTTTCGTTTTTCAATGCCATTTCGGCGGCGAGCGGCAGCAGCAACCGAAAGCAACTACCTTCCCCGGGTACGCTATTCACCAGGATATGACCGCCATGTTGCTCAACAACACTCCTCGTCACGGCCAGCCCCATACCGCTCCCCTCGTCCAGCTCCTTGGTGGTGAAAAAGGGGTCGAAGATGTGATTTAACTGCCCCGGCTCTATACCCACCCCCTCATCACTCACCGAAAGTTCCACCCATTCGCCATTGAGGATCTTGTGACAGCTGGCGCATTCGGCTTGAACCTGCTCCAACCGGTGCAGGCTAATATGGATCATGCCCCGCCCCCCCATCGCGTCCCTGGCATTGATGCAGAGGTTTACCAGGGCCTGATGGGCCTGAACCGGATCGATATAGACCGGCGGCGTGTCAGGATCAAGATCGGTCTCAAAGGTGATACCTGTAGTCATGGGCGCCTGCAGCATCTTCACCACCTCCTTAACGAGGGGGATAAGCTGAAGGCACTGGGGTTCACTCCCGCTGCCCCGACTGAATCGCAATAGCTGTGCCACCAGATCCCGGGCACGTTCACCGGCAGTCTGAACTTCGTACAGATAGTCCCTCATCTTTGCCGGGCATTCGCCAGCAAAACGTTCTATTGCCAGACCGGTATAGCCGAGAACACTAGCGAGAATATTGTTGAAATCATGGGCGATACCGCTAGTAAGCCGCCCCACCGCCTCCATCTTTTGTGCCTGTGCCAATTCCCGGCGCAGCCGTTCCCGTTCACTAGCGGCCAGGTGCAGTTCCGTGATGTCGCTGCCCGAGCTGAAAGTGCCCGTAATCCTTTCCTCATCATCACGGACAGTGGCATTGCGCCAGGCAATGAGCCGCCGCTCCCCACTGCGCGTGACAATTTCATTCTCCACATAGGTATGCAGATCGACTCGACCCTGCATGATCTCATCGAAGATCTGCCGGACCGGCTCTACCTCCCCGTCAGGCAGCACCGTTTCAAACCAGTCCCGCCCCTCGAGGCTGCCCGGCTCATAGCCAAGGATCTCGTATCCCTTACGGTTGAGCAGGTCGACACGCCCCTCTCGGTCGAGCCCCAGCAGCATCACCTCCGCCACCTCGAGGTAGCGTTCGGCCTGCAGGTGCTCCCGGATCAGTGCCTGCTCCGCCTGCTTGCGCAGGGTGATGTCTGTCATCACGCCACCGATGCGCACGGGGCGGCCCTGTGCATCCATGATCACCGACTTGTTGTCGAGCACCCAATGCACTTCGCCATCAGGATGGCAAATACGGTACTCGAGCTCGACCCGTCCATCATCCCAGAGGCGGGCAGTTCTCTCCTCAACACCCTTGCGGTCCTGCGGATGCACAGCCTCAAGCCAGAGCTGCGGCTGTTCATCGAAGGCCTTGGCGGGACGACCGTAGATCTCCTCCACAGCACGGTTGACATAGAGGATGCGGCTGCCATCGAGCTCGGCGGCCCAGACCCCTTCCCTGAGCGAGTCGAGCAGTTCCTGAAACTGGGTCTCCCTCGCTTGCAGATCGGCCGTCGCCTGTCGCAGCTCACTGATATCAACACAGATGCCAAGCACCCGTTCGATTCCATCCTCCCCTTCATCCATCAGGCGGCCATTACAATGCAACCAGACCGTCCGACCACTCTTGTGCCGCACCTGCATCTCAAGGGAGACCCGCTGCGCATCGCCCCGGCGCAATCGTTCAATCTCTTCCTCGATTTGACGCTGGCTCTCGGGCAACGCCAGTTTGATCCACTCCGCCCAGGCGTCACTCAGATCTTCAGGCTGGTAGCCCAACAGGCGGAACAGCATTGGATCCCCCAGCAAGCGCCCAGTTTCCGGCCAGAGCTCCCAGGCGGCGACCCGGCCCGCCTGCGCCACCAGGTGATAGCGCGCCTCCGAGGCGATCAGCCGCTGCTCCATCGACTTGCGCCGATCTATGTCCACATGGGTGCCGACCATGCGCAAAGGTTGGCCTGCAGCGTCACGTTCCACCACTCGTCCCCGAGCAAGTATCCATTTCCAGCGGCCACTCTTGGTGCGCAGCCGATGATCTATGGCGTATTCTGGGGTACGGCCCGCGAAGTGGGCCTCCAGCGCCGCCTCAGCCAATGGCAAGTCATCGGGATGGACGCGATCGGCCCAGCTACGGTAGTTCGGCGGCAGCTCGCCGTGCTCGAAACCAAGCATGGTCTCCCAACGCGGGCTGAAATAGGTCTCACCGGTCGCAACATGCCAGTCCCAGATACCGTCAGTGGCGTTCTCCAACGCCAGCGACAGCCGGGATTCGCTCTCACGCAGCGCCTCCTCGGAGTGCCGCTGGGCAGTGACATCAAACAGAGCGCAGTATGTATTGGCACAAATATCCCCAGCCTCTCCATGCCAGAACTCCCGATGCACACGGATCTCCACTTTCAGAATCAGCTCCCGACCATCACGATGGCACAGGAGCAGCTCTGTGCCCCCGATATCTTCGCCACGCAAAAAGCGGGCATAGGTCGCATCAAAGGCCGGTAGTCCCCGTTCGGAGATCAAGCTACGCATGGGTCGGCCCAAAGCCTCCTGCCGTGAATAGCCGGTCAAGCATTCCCACTGATGATTGACCTCACGAATGTTTCCCTTTGAATCGACAGACTGATAGGCGACCGGCGCCTCTGCGTAAAACTGGCGGTAGTGGTCCCGGTTCTCTATCAATGCCTGCCGATGGCGCGCGGCAATGGCCGCCTCACGTCGCAACAGCAGAAAGAAAATCAGCGAGATAACCAGCAGATGCAGCCCTTCCTTCCAGGCCTCCTGCCATTCGGGAGAAGCAGTGTTCGGGAAGAGCCCGCTGATAGCAGTATCGCCCCCCAACAACCAGAGCCCGGCCACTAGGGCAAAGATCAGGGTCAGCAGCAACGTGCGGCGGAGGCCGTCACCCCATGCCTTCACCGAAGCCTCCTCCACTGTCCGACCACCGCCCAGCGACAGGCAGTACTTGAGGTTATGATGAGTGAGGGGCAAGGGACCGTCACGTCAATGTCCGACATAGCGCTGGGTGAATAGCTTCGACGTCATGGGCCGCCCGAAGAGCCATCCCTGTCCCTCCTGGCAACCATGTTGTCGAAGGAAATCGCGTTGCGCCTCCGTCTCCACCCCCTCAGCAATAGTCTGCAAGCCAAGCCCCTGCCCCAGGGCGATCACCGCCCGCGCGATGGCCTTATCCTTACCTGCATTGGGCAGATTGCAGACAAAGGCCCGGTCGATCTTCAGTTTGTCCACCGGCAGGTGCTGCAGATAGCTGAGAGAGGAGTAGCCGGTGCCAAAATCATCCACCGAGAGCTGCACACCTAGGGATTTGAGTTCCTGCAGCATCGTCAGAGTCTGGCCCGTCTGTTCCATGATGACGCTTTCCGTGATCTCCAGCTCCAGGCGGGTGGGATCGAGGCCGCTCAGCTCCAGCGCCGTTGTCACCCGTTCCACCAGGGTGCCACGCCGAATCTGCACACCTGAGACATTAATCGCGATGCGGCCGAAGGAGATGCCTTGAACCTGCCATTCCACGGCTTGGCGGCAGGCGCTCTCCAGCACCCAGGCACCGATGGGTTCGATCAACCCCGTCTCTTCCGCCAGCGGGATAAACCTGTCAGGGGTCACCAATCCCTCCTGTGGATGATGCCAGCGCAGCAGTGCCTCGGCACCACACAGGCCGCCATCGGCAAGATTGACCTGAGGTTGGTAGTGAAGCTCAAACTCCTGACCCTCGATAGCTCTACGCAGTGCCGACTCCATGGCCAGACGCGCCCGCGTACCAGCACTCATCTCATCGTTGTAAAAATGATATTCACTGAGGCCACGCTCCTTGGCATGATACATGGCTATATCAGCATGCCGGATCAGTTCATCCGCACTCTCACCGTCGTTGGGATAGAGGCTGATCCCCATGCTTACCCGCAGAATGATCTCCGAGGTCTCCAGCCGGATCGGCACCTCCAGACCCTGCATCACCTTTCTCGCCACCAGCTCCGCCTCGCTGGCTGACTCCACATCTCCAATGAGAATCACAAACTCATCACCACCGAGTCGGGCGACGGTATCCTCCTCCCGCACCTGCCCGCGAACGCGCGCAGCCATCTCCAACAGCAACTGGTCGCCCATAGCGTGCCCCAGACTGTCGTTGATATCCTTGAAACGATCGATATCGAGGAACAGCACTGCCAACGCATGGCCGCCGCGACGTGCCTGACGCACGGCGACCTTGAGGCGATCCAGAAACAGCAACCGATTGGGCAGACCGGTAAGAGGATCATGGTTGGCCAGGTGCTCGATCTGTTCGAGGCTGTGCTTGAGGGGGGAGATGTCGGAGAAGATACCGACATAGTTGGTCACTTCTCCCTGGTCATCCTTGACGCTGCTGATGGTCAGCCAGGCAGGAAAGATATCCCCATCTCGATTCCTGTTTCGGATCTCACCCTGCCAGCGTCCCCGCTGGCGAATCGTCGACCACATGGCCTCATAAAAATCGGCCCTCTGCTTGCCGGACCGAAGCAGGCGGGGATTCTGCCCCCGCACCTCGGCCTCACTGTAACCGGTGATCTCGCTGAAGGCCGGGTTGACCGTCAGGATGGTTCCTTTTTCATCGGTGACCAGAATGCCGTCGTGGGTGTTGTCGAACACCGTGGTTGCCAGCCTCAGCCGACGCTTGACGGCCTTGCGTTCGCTGATGTCCTGAAAGGTGACAACGACTCCCTCCACCTCTCCCCCGTCAACCAGGGGGGAACAGGTGAATTCCACGGCTATTCCCCGGCCATCGCGATGAAAGAACAGCTCCTCGCCATGGACTATCTTGCCAGTCTGCAGACTCTGGTGGATGGGGCATTCCGAGAGAGGGTAGGTACTGCCGTCGGATTTCGCATAATGCACCCGGTCGTGGTGGGTGCCGCCTAGCAGCCCCTCCTCGCTGTGCCCCAGCAGACGGCAGGCAGCGCCATTCACGAAGGTGACCCTGCCATCTCGGTCGAGGCCGAAGAGACCCACGGTGGTCGCATCGAGAATGGCGGCAAAACGCTGGCTCAACTGGCTGTAGTCCACCACCGCCAAGCGGGAGGCGTCCTGCCGAGGCTGCCCGGCGAATTCGGCGGCATCCTCTTTCCGCCAGCGGCGTCCAGCGGAGGAAAGCTCCGCCTTCGCCAGTGGCGGTATGCTGGCCCGCTCCTTTGCCTCAGGCTCCAGATCCATGAGGCTCTCGACGATAGAAAAATCGTCCGGGGCGTTCTCTCCCCCGGCCGGGAGCTGCATCTGACCAAGCGATTCCTGGAGGAAATCGAGAAACCGACCAGCCAGTTCCGGATCAAGGCGCCCCAGGTCCCGCTCCCGCTCCAAATACCTGATGATCTCTCCGTGGGGCAGAACACCCTTGTAGGGCCTCTCTGCGGCCAGGGCGTCGTAGATATCGAGCAGTTGGAAGACCCGCGCAAGGTAGGGAACCTCCTCTCCCCGCAGACCATCTGGATAGCCACTCCCATCCCAATGTTCATGATGGTGTCGGATCAGCGGAACCAATGGCTCCAGCGCCTTGATACCGCTGCAGAGTCTGGCCCCTACCACCGGGTGCAGACGCATCACTCGCTCTTCCTGGGCATTGAGCTGTTCCTGCTTGAGCAGAATATGATCCGGGATCGCCAGCTTGCCGATATCGTGCAGGGTGCCCAGGTGCTCCAGCAACTCGATGGAGCGGTCATCGAGCCCAAGATATCGGCCAAACAGGGCCCCATTGTGGGCCAACCGAACACAGTGGCGGCCGGTGTGCCAGTCTCGCGCTTCCACCATGCGGGCGACCACAAAGTAGATCGACTCCACATGCTCCAACTGGTCGAGCAGACGCTTGTGGCTAGCCGCCGCCTCCACCCGGGCAATCAATTCAGTGGGGGTATAGGGTTTGCGGATGAAATCAGTGGCGCCGATGTTGAGGCTGCGAGCCAGCTCATCGCTGCTGCCCATGCCGGTCACCATGATCACCGGTAGCAGCCGGTCGTCCATCTCCTCGCGGATCCGGCGGCAGACCTCGTCGCCGGTCATGCCCGGCATGCGTTTATCCAGCAGGACCACATCGAAAGGGTGCTCTCTGATCGCCTTCAGGGCGGAGCGGCCATCGGTTGCCTCCCGCACCTCAAAATCGGGCGAGGAGAGGATCTCCCGCTGTAGGAACCGCTGCCCCGACTCATCATCGACCAGTAGCACCCGGTAGGGATTGGACTCGCTGAGCTGTCTGGCTGGCTGAGTCATCGTTTCAATCCTTTATCAGCGGCGGCATGACCCCTGATCTTCACCTCCGCCCCGGCAGCACCCTTCCCATCCAGACCCAACAGTGCAAAAAGCCTGTCGCGATCGAATGGCTTAGCCAGACAGACCTCGGCGCCAGCCTGCAGAATGCGCGCCTCATTCTCTGGGGTATGGAAGCCCGTCATGGCAATGATCCGAACGGCACGGGTGACGGGATCGCTTCGCAGCTGCCGGCACACCGTGAAACCATCGAGCCCCGGCATCATCAGGTCGAGGAGGATCACATCAGGATTGAAAGAGCGCACCTTCATGCCGGCTTCGAAACCGTCGTGGGCGCTCTCGACCACCTCCAACCCGGAACGATCCACCAGCAGCTCGGTCAGGTAACGCACCAGTTGCCGATCGTCATCGACAATCAGCAGCCGCAGATCCCCTCCCGGCCGGGTATGGAGACGAATGCCTCGCTCGTGAGCGAAGCGCTCTACTTCGCGCCACAGGAAACGGCGGTGACCACCTCCGGTCATCTCCGCATGCAGCCAGCCCTTCTGAGCCCATTGGCGCACGGTTACCGGTGCCACCAATAGCATCTCCGCCACCTCGGCAGGTGTCAGGTAGATGGCGCTGCCCTGCTTCTGTTTCATGCCAGTTTCCTCTGTTGACCGATCCATCATGAGAGCGATACCGAAAGGCAAACATCTAATCGCTATGCGCAATTCTATCGAATATAGCGATTTAACGGCGCCAGAGTAGGCAACTTTAGCAGGATAAGAGACAAGAGAAAGGAAATTGCTTTTATTCGCTCAATGACCGGCGCCTCTTCCATCGCCGCCATGAACCGCATATCTACTGAAACAGCAGCACGAATCGGCTAAACAGCTCTCTGTCAAAGTGGTGGGACATCTGCTGCTGCATTAGCTTCAGCGCATCAAAGGGCGTCATGGCCTTCTTGTAGGAGCGCTCCGCGGTCAGGGCATCGAATACATCCGCAATACCGCAGATATGTCCGTAGATATGTATCTCATCACCTTTGAGGCGCTTCGGGTAGCCACTGCCATCAGTAAACTCGTGATGTTGCATCACGATATATCGGCACTCCTCGGAGAGTGCTCCTGCTTCAGCCAACATCTTGTAGCCCTGGTAGGGGTGGGTGCGCATCCGCTGCATCTCCCGATCCGTCAGGCGACCGGGCTTGTTGATGATGGCAGTATCGACCTTGACCTTGCCGAGATCATGCAGAAAAAACCCCGCACCCAGTTCATGAAGGTCGTGGGCATCAGACTTGCTGAACAGTGCCTTGGCCAGCATGATCGCCGTCACCCCCACATTGACCGAATGGGTATAGGTATAGAAATCGTGGGAGGTAATGCGTAGCAGGCTTTTAGCTGTTTGATCATCAGAGAGGATCAGATCGGTGATGGCACTGACCGCCTGCTTGGAAGTCAGAATATTCTCGCTGGTTGGATGCTCCACCAGCCGCTCCATCATGCCCATGGAGTGTTGATACACCGCCTGAGCCTTTTCCTGCGGTGTCAGACTCTGGTCTTCGATGGCAGCGGTCAGCGCTTCCACCTTCAATCGGTTTGGGTCCCACCCCTCTGGCGGCGCCTGTGTCTTCGGATCTACAACCTTCCCCTCATGACTCAGATGTGCCAGCTCATCCAGTGAAGGCCCTGTATCCTCTGTTGCCGGTGGCACAGGTACCGTACTTTGAGCAGGATCAACAAAGACCTCCACTATGCCGGATTCGGCGATCTTTCGAATCTGGTCCTGGGACTTGATTCTGAAGCGGTTTCGCAAAAAAGGATGCGTGCTCCACGACCCCGGCAACAGGATATGCATACCGACTCGGAGTTGCTCCGTCCTTGCTTTCCTTAACATCTCATCTCCTCTGCCTATCAGACACAATGATCGTTCAATCTTTTCCGTGGTCGCACTCAGATTTGGTTGAATACGTCCTTGTCGGCACCGCAATCGGGACAGACCCACTCCTCTGGTATCTGATCGAGTGGCGTGCCTGGTGGAATCCCCTTCTCGGGCATCCCCTGTTTTTCATCGTAAACCCAACCACATATCTCACATTCATAACGATTCATCTTGGTTTCCCATTATTTCTATCACATCAGAACAGCTCGACTTCCCCGCCCGCTGCTTCGGCAACGGATTCGTAGCGTTTCTTTTCGTCGGTCAGTTGATCGAGGATGGCCATCAATGCCTGGCTTGCGGCCTCGAGCATTTGAAAATTTTCCAATACCAACTGTTGGTTTTCTTCAATATCCTCCCAGTCCGTTTTCAGAACCAACAGCGCCCTATGCATGGAACTGTGAACCTTTTCGTGGGGTTCCCGGAGCCGCTCATAGGCAGGAAGATGGGAGAACTCCTGGCGTCCGACACCGCTGTCGTACCATTTACCGAAACGTCAGTTGTGATGGTCCACCGCAACTGCCCGGCCAAACTCCGAATCAGCGCCGTGCATGAGCGTTGCATAGCCGTTCTGCATATAGATCAGGTGATCAACCTTGACCTCTGCCTCACTCAGGTTGGCCAGCAGGACCGTCCGGTTCAGTTCCTTCATCCGGCCGCTGATCTGCTGCAACGACCCATCCACCTGCCCCAGCAGGGCCAGAAAACCCGCATCGGATTCACCCTGATCGGTCATGCCACGGTAGACACCCGATACGGTCTCCTGCAGACCTTGGAGGATAGTCCGGCGAGTGCCATCCAGCCGCGCCATGGCGCTGTTCAGCCGGTCTGCGATATCGCCGAGGCGCCCCCCCCGGCTTGCCGAGCCGATACGATAGTCAAAGTGGCCGTCGTTCAGTGCGTCCGCAAGCCTCGAGATCCCTTCCAGCGCGCTCCGCGACTTACCGATACTCCGCCAGTAGCGGCTGAACAGCCCCATTCCGGCAAGTAGCAACAGGCTCTGCATCGGCAGGCTGATTATGCCAAGACCGGTCCCTGCCACCGATAGTGTCAGCAGGCCCAACAGAAGCATTGATGTCATCTCCTCCCGGACCAAAAGCGTGCTCATCTTCATAGCAATGCATCCCTTTGTAACCTTCCTCCATTTCCGAAATGGGGGCGTAAAATCTGCAGTGGCAAATCTCTACAGCTACATTGCTGCAGACCTGGAGGCACACGTCCTCCCCTGCTCAGCCTGATCCTGCAAAAACCGCGCAATCTCATCGACCGGCATCGGTCTAGCCATCAGGAAACCCTGGCCATAACTACAGCCCATCTCCCGCAGGCGCTGCATCTGCCACTCCTCCTCGATACCTTCGGCCACCACCTCCATATCGAAACTGTCTGCCAGATCTAGGATGGTTTTTATCATCTGTTCGTTACGCTCATGCTCCCCCATACGTGTGATGAACGAGCGGTCGATCTTGAGCACGTCCAGGGGAAAATTGTGCAGATAGCTGAGCGAAGAATAACCGGTGCCGAAATCGTCCATGCTGAGTCTGATACCCAGGGCCTTGAGTTCGCCCAGCACCTGGGCCGCCGACTCCGGATCTTTCATGATCACGGACTCTGTAATCTCCAGCTGCACCAGGCCCGGATCGATCCCGTGACCGGTCAGGAGGTTCTTCACCGTCTTGACCAGTTTGGCATCGGTGAGCTGTCGCGGTGACAGGTTGATGCTGATCCGAGGTGAAACATCCTCCGGATAGTGAGCCTTCAATTCATTCAGGAAACCGAAGGCACGGTGCATAACCCAGGTACCGATGGGCAGTATCAACCCGGTATCCTCAGCCACCGGGATGAATTCAGCAGGTGACAACCAGCCCCGTTCAGGATGCTGCCAGCGCAGCAGAGCCTCGAACCCCCGGATGCAGTGATCCGTCAGCCTGACGATGGGCTGCAGGTAGACCTCTAGTTCCCCATTGTTCAGCGCACTCTGTAGCTCGTTCTCCAGGTTAAAGCGGGCCATCGTGCCCTGGTGCATCTCACTGCGGAAGACTTCGAACGTGCCCCCGCCTCGCTCCTTAGCCCGGTACATGGCATTGTCCGCATCCCGCAGCATATCTTCAGGACGATGATACGCCTCACCGATAAAGGCGATTCCAATACTGGCGCCGGTCCTCACCAAATGCTCGTTCAGATCGATGGGGCGATCCAGCTCCTGCTGGATGCGGCGGGCGATCTCATACACCCTGACTTCCGTATCCATGCCCTCCAGCAGCACCACGAACTCGTCGCCACCGAGACGCGCCACCGTATCCTCCCTCCGTAGCAGGCCACGCAAACGCCGGGCCACCTCCACCAGCAGCTGATCACCGAGAAGGTGCCCCAGGCTGTCGTTGATCAGTTTGAAACGATCCAGATCCAGAAATAGTATGGCCACTTCATAATCCGGTCTTCTCTTTACCATTTGCAGGACATGACCCAGCCGTTCCACCAGCAACGCCCGGTTGGCGAGTCCGGTCAATGCATCATGAAAGGCATCATGCAGCAGCTGCTCCTCGATCGCCTTCTGTTGACTGATGTCGGTGGTGGATCCCACCATGCGATGTGGCTCGTTTTCCGTTCCCTGGATGGCCAGCCCCCGGCTCAGCCGCCACTGATACTCGCCATCTCGATGGCGCATCCGGTACTCGCAGACAAAATGATCGGAGGCGCCATCCAAGTGGCGCCTGATGGCCTGCTTCAGGTTGTCGACATCATCGGGATGGACCTGGGTCATCCAGGCCTCCGGCGGCTGCACCACCCCCTCCTCCGCATACCCCTGCATGGCGTGGTAACGGGGTGAAAAATAGATCTGGTTGGCCTTGAGATCCCAGTCCCAGAGCCCATCGTTGGTTCCCCGCATGGCCAGGGAGAACCGCTCCTCGCTGTTGCTCAGGGCCTCTTCAGCTCTGGCCCTTTCCGCGATACCGGCCAGGGTTACACAGGCGGTCTCAAGGAAGGTCGTTTCCTGCCCGGCCAGCTGGCGCCCGGCATCCAGATAGAGCATGAGCACGCCAATCACAGTGTCGTTGATGATCAGGGGCAAGAGATACTGCTCATTCTCCAGCCCTGCGCGACAACCACTTTTCAGCTGCACTTCTGCCTGACTTGCCAACAAGGGACGAGCATGCCGTACGACCCAGCCACAGGCACATTCACCGACAGGCACTCTGCTACAGACCTTCTGCAGCTCCACTGGCATGTTGAGCTGTGCCGAAAGCCGCAGGTGACATCCTTCCTCTTCCATCAGCACGATCGCCCCTTTGGGCTGCAAACCCAGCCACTGCTGGGAACAGAGGATAGCGAGGGCAGATTCCAGCTTATCGCTCAGCGCACCTCTTGCCTGGTGGATCTGCAGCAGTTGGTTGAGGATCTGTTTCTGCTGCTTCTCCCGCTCGATGGTCTGCGTCCGCTCCTGAACACGCTGTTCCAGGGTCTGGGTCAGTTGCTGGAGTCCATTTTCCGCCCGCTTCCGCTGCCGGATCTCCGCCAGTAGGTTCTGGTTGATCTGCTCCAGCCTGTCGGCCCCCTCGATCCTGCGGATGATGGGATTGACCCTGAGCAGCACCGCCAGGGCACTGACCAGGATAACCAGACCCGCCAGCACCCCGGCAAACAGAAAGGCGTGAAGATAGGGGGCCACGATCTCTTCGGCCAACAGACCAACCACCAGACCCAGACTGGAATCAGGTACCGGACGGTAGGCCAACAGCCACTCCCTGCCCTGGCGATCCTGCCCCGTATAGACCCCCTGTTCCCCCTGCAGGGCCCGGCGCATGGCCTCATCCGGCGCATAGGCAAGCGGCTTTGTGATCTGTTCGACGTCTGCCAGTGCCCCTGAACCGTCCAGCCAGTGCAACCCCGTTCCCTGGCGGCGAGCAATCAGGGTCTCAGACGCCAGACTGTGCGGATCTCGGGGTAACCCGTTGCGATCATCATGCCGCAGGTAGTCCATCAGGAGCCCCTCTTGGCCCTCGGCGTCGTGGGAGAAGGCCTGAACGACGCCAGCCATCCTTTCCGCCTGCAGCATCAGGTGATTCTCTTCCTGCAGCCATTCCGAGTGGAGCAGTACCCGGCTTACCGTGACTCCAACCAGCAGTGATGCCATAGCCATAATCAGGGTTNCATTCCACAGGATCCGCAAGCGCGCCTGTTTCGCGGAATCGAGCCAGTTGCTCAGATCCAGACCCTCATCACTCTGGCGACGCCATATCGATATCAGTTCCCAGCTCGTCCAGGCGACTGACAGACCACCGATACAGAAGAACAAAAAGGCGCTATGCAGGGCCATGCGGGTAAACGAGAACCAGCCATAACCGGATTCCAGCCCCGCCATGTAGCCAACCAACGATTCCAGTGCGAGATAGCTGATGAGGAGTCCAGCCACCTGCCCCAGACTCACCAACCAGCCGGTATGCCTGGTGAAGGAGAGGCTGAGCAGGACTATACCGCTGAGGGCAAACGCCAGTGCGGTATTGGGTGCCAAACGTCCCGGGCTTGAAACCCCGTGCTGCAGGGGCTGTTCCATCAGTAGCTGGTCGATACCGAAATCCGCCCCCATGGGATACTGAAGACCAGTTGCGATCCCTAGCACAATAACCAGCAGACCAAATATGGAAGCCAGGAGAGACCTCTGATGCGCAAGGGACCAGAAGCCCATACCCATCAGAATAAAACCGAGGGTGGTGTTGAGCTGCATGGGAGGGAGTGATGCCCGAAGCTGGATCAGGCCCTGAATGTCGAACGCCCAGCCGATGATCACCAGCAGGCTCATGGCGATCAACAGGACACTGCCCAACAGGGTCAGGGAGAACAACCATGGAGGTTGGGGGTGCGTATGCTTCAATTGTGATCTCTGTAATCCAAAAATCAACCCAAAGCGCTTTGCCGTGCGCGAGGGTCCTCCAAATCATTTCTTTGATTGATATGGAGATAGCGACCTGGAAACGGATCACTGTATAGCCTGCAGTCACAGAAAACTTCTGTTATCGTCACTACAAATGCCGGGACTTTTTCCCTCTTTTATCAGGAACTTTTCCCTCTCTCGCCCATACACGCAGCTCTACCAGAGCTTACGTCTTAGGGGTCGGAGTCAAATTTGATCGAAGCAACGGGGCATTCAGTGCCGCTGATTTCCATCAAACCTGACTCCACTCCCTTTACCTAAGGCTGTTTGCTGCGCGACTAGGTTTTGATCAGGCCGTGGCGGATTGCCAGGTGAACGACCTCAGCATCAGTGGATAAGCCCAGTTTTTTCTTGATCTGATGGGCATAGTTGGAGACGGTCTTGACACTGATGTGCAGAGTCTCTGCAATGGTGGCCCGTTTGTTGCCCGCCGCCATCATTAGGAAGATCCCGAATTCCTTTGCAGAGAGCTGGCTGAGCGGTGAGTTATTCTTGCTGAATCTGGCGCAGTGCCAGCTCTTTCGCGATATCCGGTCCCAGATAGGTCTCACCTGCCGCCACCTGAGCCACTGCCTCCAGCAGAACGTCCGGATCGCTGGATTTGGTAATGTAACCCGACACCCCCATCCTCAGGGCGCGTTCTGCAAAGACGCTGCTGTCATGAATGGTGAAGATCAGGATACGCACGTGCGGGTGGTGAGAAAGCATCCGTCTGGCGGCCTCCATCCCGCCCATGCCCGGCAGGGAGAGGTCCATAATCACCAGATCCGGGTGATGTTTGTGATACTGTCGACAGGCCTCTGGTCCGTCACCTGCCTCAGCCACCACCTGGAATTCCGGCTGCATCTCCAGAAGACGCCGATAACCGGCTCGAACCACGGAATGGTCATCGACCAGCATGATAGTGGTTTTCTGATGGGGCATTCCAAGAGAATAGTATGTTTTTCCTGCACTCATAATAAGAGTCATCACTGCTTTGGATGATTGGCAAACGCTGCATGCTCGGGAACCGGAGCCCCTTCTGGACAATAACCCACTCCCAGAGTGACCAACGACGATGCATTGGCCAGCCAAACCGACAACAGCTCATCAGTCATTGCCGTCCAGCTTCGCCGGGGCGAGTGGCAATACCATACTCAACCAGAAACCCTGCCCGCCCACCGACCGACAGCATACAGCACCACCAACGGCCTCGGCACGCTGCTTCAATCCGTACAGTCCAAGACCATCATGGGTCGAAGCGGGGTCCATACCACGCCCATTGTCCTCCAGGGCCAATACCAGCCATTCATCCTCAAACCCAGGCTTACAGTTACGTAATCGGCCTGGGCATGGCGGCTGATATTGGTGAGACCCTCCTGAACACAGCGATAGAGGGATATCTCCTGCAGATCCGACAGCCTCGGTATCTCATCCACCATCGACAGGCTGATCTTGGTATCACGATTACGCTGTCGCCATTTATCCACCAGCTCCTGTATGGCATCCAGAAGACCAAACTGGTCCAGCATCGGCGGTCGCAACCGCTGGGTGATCTCCCGGATGCCTTGGATGCCCTGAAACACGATATCCTGAATATCCGCTGTCACCGATGCCAGTTCGGTCGAATTATGGCCCCATTTCTTCTGGATATAGGCGACATCCATCTTGATTGCGCTCAACAGTTGTCCCATCTCGTCATGGAGTTCGTGGGCCAGCCGCTTTCGATCATCTTCCTGAATGCGCATACTGCGACGATGAAGCCGCTGGTTCTGTTTCAGGAGTTGTTGCAACTGTTGTTCGGTCTCTTTCTGTCTGGTGACATCCTGTACACTACCCCTCATGCCCAGCGGATTGTTCGAACCATCGAAGATCACTTCGCCCTGCTCATGCACCTCCCGCATGCTCCCATCCGGATGTTGGATTCGATGATCAATCGAATAGACAGCCCCTTCCCACAAGGCGGCATCCACCGCCGCTCTCACCCGCTCCCGGTCATCCGGGGCGACGCATTCCAGAAAGCCCTCGTAACTGGTCACGAACCTGTCCGGGTCCACACCAAAGATCCTGTAGGTCTCATCGGACCAGACCAACGAATTGTCATGCAGGCACCACTCCCAGCTCCCGATATGGGCGATCCGCTGGGCCTCTGACAGGCGTTGTTCACTGTTGCGCAGCGTGGTCTCCGCCTTTTCATGGGACAGATAGACACCCAGCATTTCAGCTGCCGTGCGCAGAACATCGACCTCCCCATCCAGCCAGTCCCGCTTGTTCCAGACATCGTCCAGACCAATGTACCCCCCCCATTTCTTATCGATCCAGATCGGCATAATCAGAATCGACAGGACCCCTCGTTCCAAAAGGCAGGCCTGCTCCTCCGCTGGCAGGTCATCCACCAGGCCTAAAACGGGTTGATTCTGTCTCAGCACCCGCAGCCAGCGTTGCGGTGAGCTGACCTGAAGGGAACCGCTCTGGAATTCTGGCTCTTTGAACCGGGGCTCGACGGCCGGGGCACACTGCTCATGGCTTGAAGCAATGCTGACTACCTGGTCCGGTGTATCTCCCACCTGCGCCAGATAGACCCGGCTGGCAACAGTGGCCTCCAGCAGATGCTTCAACGCACAGGGTATGGCATCTGGAGACGGCTGCAGAAGTCCCCGTGAGAAAGCGGAGAGACGGGTGACATATTGGAGGCGCCGCTCAAGCAGTGCCTCAGTTTTTCTGTGCTGAGAAATATCACGGGCGATGCTGAGCAGGTACTCCCTGCCACCATGCCAGAATCTGGAACTGATCACCTCTACTGGAAAGATCTCCCCACCCTTGCGTCGATGGTGGGTTTCAAAGGTCCAGGAGCCAATCTGGGGCATCCTTTCCCAGTGCTTCATCCAGAGAGTTTTATCCGCATCCGGGTTGATGTCCATCACGCGCATCTGCAGCAACTCCTGACGCGTATAGCCGAGATTGCGTATTGCTGCCCTATTCACAGACCTGATGCAGCCGTCCTTCCCGAGAAGAAACAGGCTGTCGTGCATCTGCTCAACCGCTGCCTGGGTCAACTGCAGTTCCTGTTGCACCCTGGACAGCTGCCAGTCCTCCCTCTGCCGCCACTTCATAACCACGATGATACCCAACAGGCCAACCAACCATATCAGGAGATCAAGCGCAGTATGAATCCAGCCAGGATCGACAAAAACGCTCTGAAACTTAAGTTCTATGTCCCCAGCACGGTTGAGAAGGAAAAGGAAGAGGGGAGGTGTAACCACCACGCCCGTCCATAGAAGTGCAGCCATCCAAGTATGGCGCCTGAGTGGGCGCTGATTTGACGGGTATTCTGCTGTCTTTTCCATGGCTTGTCAGATGAGATAGAGTCGATGGCTTTTGGTTGGAAACGTTTCCCAATGGGGCAAACCCCGGTTTTGTTACTCGCGCTTGCGGGTATTATAGATGGAGGGTGAGAGGTGGAACCATGTCAAACGACGACTTCAAGAACACAAACAATAAACAACTGCTTGAGCGTCTCGAACGCCTGCAATCCACACTTTTACCGTCGGGGGAAAAACAGAACCTTTCCCAGCTGTTGCACGATCTTCAGGTCCATCAGATCGAGCTGGAACTACAGAACCGCACCTTGCAGTCGGCCCAGGTAGAGCTGGAGGAGAGCCGCGACCGTTACGCCGCGCTCTACGACTTCGCGCCGGTAGGTTATCTCAGCCTTGATGCCCAGGGCATTATTCGCCAAATCAATCTGACAGGCGCACGGCTGCTCAACCGGGAACGGGGCCGGCTGCTGCAGACTCCCTTCTCCCGTTACCTGGCGCCGATGGAATCGGAGATCTTCTTCGGCCACCTGCGAGCGGTATTCCACAGCCGCGGCACACAGAACCAGCTGCTCTCTATCACCCAGCCCGAAGGCGAACAACGCCAGCTCCGCATGGAAAGCCTGGTTAGCAGTGGAGAGGGGGAGCAGCAAGAGTGCCGTTCGGTGCTGTTCGACATCACTGAAGAGATCCGTGCCCGTGAGGAGAAGGCACGCCTACAGCGTGAACTGCAACAGGCGCAGAAGATGGAGAGCATCGGCCTGCTCACCGGCGGCATCGCCCATGACTTCAACAACCTGCTGGCGATCATTCGCGGACACACCCAGCTCATCCAGGAGCGGCTTGGCATCGATCCCCCAGAACGACAGGGCGAGCGGCTGGAACAGGTACTGGAGGCGAGCGGACGGGCCCGTGACCTGATCGCTGACCTGCTGAACTTCAGCCAGCGCCGGGAGGCCCCGCCCACAACGCTGGCCCCAGCCCGCAAGATCGCCGACATGCTGCCGCTGCTGCGGGCCACCTTCCCCAGCAGCATCGAGCTGCAGACCCGCCTGCGATCCGATACCCCTGCCATCCAGATCGCTCCCGTGGCCTTCGACCAGTTACTGATGAACCTCTGTCTCAACGCCCGGGACGCCATGGAGGGACAGGGTCGTCTGCTGATTGAACTCTGCCGGCAACAGCTCAGCGATAGCGAATGCGATGCCTGTCACCAACCGTTCACGGGAGAGTGGGTGGAGATAAGCATCAGCGACACCGGGAGTGGCATCCCGATGAGTGATCGGCACCGGCTCTTCGACCCCTTTTTCACCACCAAGCCCCCAGGACAGGGGACCGGCCTGGGGCTCTCGATGGTCTACAGCATCCTGAAACAGCATGGTGGCCATGTGCTGCTGGAGAGCCGACCCGGCCGGGGCAGCCGCTTCAGGCTGCTGTTCCCCCCGGTGGAAGCAACGCTCGGCAGCACTCCGGAAACGACAGGGACAATCTCATCCACCCCACCGCCTCCGGCTGGTGGCCAACAGATCATCGTTCTGGATGACGAGCCAGCCATCGCCCGGCTGCTGGGGGAGTTGCTCACCGCCTCCGGCTACCAGGTCAGCGTCCATACCGATGCTCCAGCCCTGCTGCGGGATCTGGAATCAGGCAAATACGCCCCCGACCTGCTGATCACCGACCAGACCATGCCCGGGTTGACTGGCGTCGAATTGATCCAGCATCTGCGTCCTGACTATGCCAAGCTGCCGATCATTCTTTGCAGTGGCTACAGCGAGGTAGTCAACGCCGCCAATGCCAATGCGTTCGGGGCTGATCGCTTCCTAGAAAAGCCGGTGGATGCCGCCAACCTGCGGGCACTGGTGCAGGAACTACTGGAGGCGAGTGGCACTGCGCGCTCACATGGGAAGACACACCCGTTCGAAAGAGAGGGTCGGAGTCAAACCAGGCAACGCTCCAGATAAACAGAACGGGGTAGCTCAGTTTGACTCCGACCCCGGGAAAATCATCATAATGGGCGAATGATAAAACGAGACGAGACCCAAACAAGCGATTCGACGGTTCTTCCCGTGGTCGGCATCGGCGCCTCTGCCGGCGGTCTCGAGGCCTTCCGCGAGCTGCTGAGCGCCCTGCCCCCCGACACTGGCATGGCCTTCGTGCTGTTGCAGCACCTATCGCCAGATCATTCCAGCCAGTTGGCCGAACTGCTCGCCGACACCACCAGCATGCCGGTGAAACCGGCCAAAGACGGCCAGCGGTTACAAGCAGACCACGTCTATATTGTCCCACCGGCCACACAGCCCGGCCTGCTGCACGGCCGGCTACAGCTACTACCGCTGCACCACAAGCCGGGAGCGCCGGTGGTGATCGATGAGTTCTTCAAAAGCCTGGCTGTCGATACCGGTCCCAAGGCAGTGGGGATCATCCTCTCTGGTGCCGGTTCGGATGGCGGTGGGGGACTGGAGGCGATCCGCGCCGCCGGCGGCGTCGCCTTCGCCCAGAGCGAGCATTCGGCGGCCTTCGACAGCATGCCCCACAGCGCCATCGAACGTGGCCTAGCGGACTATGTGCTACCGCCGACAGCCATCGCCAGTGAACTTGGGAGGTTGGCACGAAGCCCACGCTTCACCCTCGGCAAGCGACAACAGCTCCCCTTCGCCAGTTCCAGACAATCCCTGCAGAAGCTCTTTCTGCTACTGCGTCAGAGCACCGGCACCGACTTCAGCCTCTACAAACCCAGCACCATCCAGCGGCGGTTGCAGCGGCGGCTGATGCTGCACCACCTGAATCGGCTGGCCGATTACCTGAAGCTGATCCAGCAGCAGCCTGAGGAGCTGGAGCATCTATTCGATGATCTGCTAATCAACGTCACCCATTTCTTCCGCGAAGCGGAGAGTTTTCGCACCCTGGAGCAGTCTGTCTTTCCCGCGCTCGTGGAACAGAAGAGACAGGGTGAGCCGATCCGCATCTGGGTTCCGGCCTGCTCCAGCGGTGAAGAGGCCTACTCCGTCGCCATCACCTGGCTCGATTTTCTCGAACAGGCGCAGATCGACCGCCCCTTGCAACTGTTTGCCACCGACATCGACGCCGCTGCCATCAAACAGGCCAGGCGCGGCATCTTTGCCCCAGATCAGGTGGTCCCCCACCTCTCCCAGCGGCGGCTGGAATACTACTTCAACCGGACGCCCCAGGGTTGCCAGATCAACCCGGAGGTGCGCGACCTCTGCATCTTCTCGGTACAGGATCTATTACGTGACCCACCCTTCTCTCGTATCGACCTGATCTGCTGCCGCAACCTGCTGATCTACCTCAAACGCAAGCCCCAGCAACAGCTGCTGCAGACCCTCCACCGCTCCCTCAACCCCACCGGCTTCCTCATGCTCGGCGGTTCCGAATCCATCGGCGCCTCCTCCGACCTGTTTCAGGTGGCAAACAAGCGCACCCGCCTCTACCACAAGAAGACACTGCCAGGCGAGCTTTCGCAGCAGTTCCTGCGAACCAAGGGTCGCCTGCCGTTGGAACCGGTAAAACCGGTCTCCGAACCCCCCACTCCGAACAGCGCAGAGATGGCGATCAACACCCTGCGCGAACGCCGCTGCCCTCCTGGTGTGACGCTTGACCGGACACACAATATCCTGGCCTTTCACGGCGATGTCTCGCCCTATCTCGCTCACCCCCCTGGCAGGCCTGATCTTAAACTGCTACGGATGGTCCAGGGGGAGTTACGCACGGAACTCAATCTAATGGTCTATCGGGTGATCGAATCGGCCAAGGCCGAGACACGCACCCTCCGCCACACCATGCCCGATGGCCAACAGCACACGATCTCTCTCAGCTTCGAGCCGGTTCCCCGCAGCGACCACCAAGAGCCCCTGTTTCTGTTGCTGTTTCAGGATCTTGGCAAATGCGAGACACCATCCCCNGCGGCTGACGGTTCCAGCGACAGCCGCATCGCTGAGTTGGAGCAGGAACTGACCCGGGTGTGGCAGCACACCGAGCAGATGATCCTGCAGCTACGGGCTACCAATGAGGAGCTGCACACGGTCAGCGAGGAGAATCTCTCCGCCAATGAGGAGCTCCAGTCCACAAATGAAGAGCTGGAGACCGCCAAGGAGGAGTTGCAATCGAGTAATGAGGAGCTGAGTACCCTCAACCATGAGCTGCTGGCTGCCAACGAGGAGCTGCACCGGCTCAATGAGGAGCTGCGTCAGTTGCTGGAAAGCGTGGAACTGCCGATCCTGATGCTGACCCGCGAACTCAGGCTACGCCGATACACCCCGGCGGCCCTGCGGCTTTTCAACCTGCTACCCGGCGATCTCAACCGTCCTTTGAGCGACCTCCAACCCCGCTTCCACTCACCCAGTCTGGAGACGGAGCTCCATGATGTCATCCACAACCGCCAGAGCCGTACCCTGCAAATCGAGGACGGCGAGCGCAACCCCTGGTCCCTGAGCATCCTGCCCTTCTTCGACGAACAGGGGGCGCTGGACGGGCTGGTGCTGCGATTCATCGACCTGCGACCCTATCGCGAACTGGAACAGCACGAGCGGCTGCTACTGACATTTCTGCAAAACTCCGGCGAGGCAGTCATTCTCGAGGATCTCAACGGCACCATCCTGAGCTGGAATCGGGGCGCCGAGCGACTCTACGGATACAGCGCGGATGAGGCTGTCGGCATGAGTGTATTTAAGCTGATTCCGGCAGAAGAGCAGCCCCCCCTGCGGGAGATCATCGGACGCTTGGCGCTCAACGAAGAAGTTCAGCCCTTCGAGACCTGGCGCATCGGCAGGGATGGAACCCGCCATAGAATCCAACTCAGCCTCTCGGTGGTACGCGATGCTCACGGCCAGCCCGTCTCCCTGGCCAGCACTGGCCGGGAGATCAGCGACTGACTCCAACCCCTGGGACATTCCCTATCGGGGATTCTAATTCCACTGCGTCAGCTTTCATCATCCTATAACTGATTGTTTCAGCAGATAATTTCAGCATTACCGGGTCGATAAACGCTTGTGAAAAAGGGCAAGTTCATCTCTCTCATCGGCCATCGATGAAATCCTTAGGTGGATCTGCCGCGGCCAAACGACGTTTCCAAGGATAGCAGCAGCAAAGAACCCAAGCTCCGGCTGGCAGGCTAATTATAACGAATCGATACCCTTGCCAGGTGAGGTCTGGAATGCGATCTTGTGGCCTGTCCCTTGATCCGATTTGGTGAGCCCCAATGACAAAGCGCAGTGTCTTTTTTCTCTCCGATCACACCGGCATCACCGTCGAGGCGATGGGGCGATCACTGCTCAGCCAGTTCCCGGCGCTGGAGTACGACACGGTGCACTGGCCCTTCATCGACACCATCGAGAAGGCCAAGCGGGCAGCTGGGCGGATCAACCAGGAGACAATGCGCTCCGGCGCTCGACCGCTGGTCTTCAGTACCCTGGTCGATCCCACCTTGCGCGCCTGCTTCCGTGACAGCGCCGGGCTGATCTTCGACTTCTTCGAGCACTTTACCCAGCCCATCGAAGAGGAGCTGCAGATCCCCTCCGCCCCCGCCCTGGGGCGCCTCCACAGCATCGGCAAACAGAACGCCTACAACGAGCGCATCCATGCGGTGAACTACGCCCTGACCAACGACGATGGCGCAGTGACACGCAACTACGACAGCGCCGATCTGATCCTGATCGGTGTGTCACGCAGCGGCAAGACCCCCACCTGCCTCTTCATGGGGCTGCAACACGGCATCCTCGCCGCCAACTACCCGCTAACCGACGATGATCTGGATGATCAGAACCTGCCCAGGGTGCTGCAACCCTACGTCGAGAAACTCTACGGGCTCACCATCGACCCCCGACAGCTGCAGCGCATCCGCAAAGAGCGCCGCGCCAACGGCCGTTACTCTTCCTTCGAGCAGTGCCTGAGTGAGGTGCAGCGAGCCGAACGACTGTTCAAACGCCACAACATCAGATTTCTCGATACCACTGCCATGTCGATCGAGGAGATTGCCGCCCGCTTGCTACAAGAGGCCGGACAGGAGAGTCGGCTGGATTAATGACGACAGATCAAGTCAGGGAAAAAGATTCGTTTTTGATCAAAAAACAGGAGTAACACCTCTTTTTTTCGTCAAGAAGCGTCTCACGGGTACCGATATGAGCTTTTTTTGGGCCTTTTCAGATTTTCTGATCCCGGCTAGTGGCATCGCAAACAAGGCCCAAAAGACCTACCTGAGCCCCCCTTCAATCGTTCGCAGGATGTTACGCAAGTCTCTCCAGACTTGGTTTACCGGACTTGCTAGCATAGCCTCCAGGCAGGGTGGCAATGACATAACAAAAAAATATTGCTTTCCTTTCCGCACAGAAAGAAATGATGGCAATGCGCTTATTGTTGGTAGAAGACGACGAGTTGCTGGGGGATGGCCTCAAAACGATACTCTCGCTGGAAGGCCATTCGGTCGACTGGGTCAAAGATGGGAGGGCAGCGGATGTCAACCTGGCGGGCACAGCTTATGAGGCGGTAGTGCTGGATCTCAATCTGCCCTACCGCTCCGGTCTGCAGATCCTGGAGCAGCTGCGCAGACAGCGCAATCAGGTGCCAGTGATCATCATCACCGCCCGGGATCAGATTCAGGACCGCGTCTGCGCGCTCGACAACGGGGCAGACGACTATCTGGTCAAACCCTTCGACACAGACGAACTCTGCGCCCGGTTGCGCGCCATGCAGCGGCGTTTCTACCGGGTGGTGAACACGATCATCGAACACGGCAACATCCAGCTCGATCTCTCCTCCCACAGGCTGGAGATCAACGGCATCCCGGTAACCCTGTCACCACGGGAGTTCACTTTGCTGCAAGTATTGCTGGAGAACGCCGGACGCGTGCTGTCGCGTCAACGGCTAATCGAGTCGCTCTATGGCTGGGACGACAGCATCGACAGCAATGCGGTCGAGGTCTTCATCCACCATCTGCGTAAAAAGGTTGGCCCCGGTCTGATACGCACCGTCCGCGGTATCGGCTACCTGATTGAGCGGCCCGGCTGATGCGCTCCATCCGCTTTCAACTGCTCGCCCTGTTGCTCAGCCTGACCTTCTGCGGCTGGCTGCTGCTGGCGCTGTCACCTCGTTCAGCGAACGACATGAGATCCGCGAGCTGCTGGATGCCCATCTTGCACAGGTGGCACGGCTGATCATGGTGACAGTCTTCCATGAAGCGGAGGAGAAGGACGGCCTGGGCTTTCAGAAAGACCTCCATCGCCTGCACAAATACGAATATTCGATCATTTTCAAAGTCTGGTCGAGAAACGGAACCCTGCTGTTTCAGACACCTAATGCCCCCGCTGAGCTGTTGCCTACAAGTCCATCCGGTTACTCCGATTTCGAACTGCAGGGAGAGATGTGGCGCCAGTTCAGCATCGAAGACCCCGACGCCGGCCACCGCCTGCTGGTGGCTGACCGCTACGGCGATAGAGACATCCTGGCATCGAAAATCATCTTCAACATGCTGCCCCCTTCCTCTGGGTATCCCCCCTGCTTGCCGTGCTGATCTGGTTTGGCGTCGGGCGTGGACTGGCGCCGCTGAGACGTCTCGCCACCGATATCCCGAATCGAGACTACAACTGCCTCAGCCCGGTCAGCATGCGCGATGTGCCGCAGGAGGTCGCCCCCCTGGTGCGCGAGCTCAACGCCCTCTTCTCACGCCTCGACAACGCCTACATGCGTTTCAGCCGCTTCACCTCCGATGCTGCCCACGAACTGCGCACGCCGCTAGCCGGCATCCGCGCCCAGGCCACCGTCGCCCTGCGCAGCCCCGACAAGGCGGGGCGGGAGCATGCACTGCGGCAGGTATTGAAGGGCAGCGACCGGGCAGCTCATCTGGTAGAACAGATGCTGCTGCTGGCCCGCGTCGATCCGAATGCGATTGCCACCTCGTTCAAGCCGATCGACCTACGCCAGGCCGCCTCCGAAGTGGTGGATGAGATGAGGTCAAAAGCCACTGAGCAGGGGCTCGAACTGCAGCTGGAGGCGCCACAATCAGTCAGTGTGCCTGGCGATCTCGAACTCATGAAGTTGCTGCTGGGCAACCTGATCGGCAATGCCATCGCTCACACCCCCTCCGGGGGGCGGATCCAGGTCCGCCTGGAGCAGCGGCAAAACCGGGTCGACTTAAGCGTGGAAGACACCGGCCCCGGGGTCGCAGCAGCGGAGCTGGAGCGGATCTTCGACCGCTTCTACCGCCATCCCGACAACCAACGCGAGGGGTTCGGGCTGGGCCTCTCCATCTCGCAGCGCATCGCGGAGCTTCATGGCGCCAAAATCAAGGCCAGCCCAGGCCAGCAAGGGCTGCGCATCCAGATCACCTTTCTCGACAGTGATTCTTAAAAAATTCTGGTTTCTTAACGAATCTTAATCTTCGCCTGCTAGCTTGCCAGTTGCGGGGACAGTAGAAGGCGGCAGAAAGCCCTCACACCCGACAGACTGTGCACAGCCACCTGCCCTAACGACCCAGGCAGCAACGGAAGAACGGCCTATCGCCGTGCTCTCCAAGCGAGGAGATCAGAATGAAAGATCCAAGGCGCTTCATACTCC
>NZ_AFOC01000013.1:0-47530 GCF_000224455.1 endosymbiont of Riftia pachyptila (vent Ph05) | reverse complement strand
CGCCTCGGCCAGCGGCATGCTGCCAGCACGGTCCGCGGTCTCACTGTAGACCAGGCTGTAATCAGCCCAAGCAGGCAGACTGACAACGAGCACACATAGAGTGAAAAGAGCTCGTAAAAATAGCGTTTGACGTTTTGTCGCGTGAAATGAAGCCGGCTTTTGTGCTCTGCCTGCCGCTTGAGTCCTTATCCATGCTTTGCCCATCCCCTTGCCCCCCAGCAAAAAGCCGTGCCCAAGATTATTTTGGGAATACCCAAGCAAGAATTATGACAGCACTTTTTATTGTCTTATTAAACAAGGAGTTACAACAAATAGACGAATCCTCGAAGATTGATCAGTGTAAAGATTTCCGACAACCGACTAAAGATCTGCATTCCCATGCCTAAACCAACACCGATGTAACATCATTCCCAGCTTCACTTTGAAAACAGCAGACAAGGGCGCGATTCCTGCCGAAGGCCGATCCACCACAGACAGATAACCCACTGTTTTATTAGTAAAACATCGATCGAATCTATCTGTTTGGCTAAACCCTTTATCAGAGCCTCACTCGTTCCGAACATAAAAAAATAATTAAATTATTATTATGGTTAATGACTTAAAGCAGTATCTTAAGAAGGTAATTCATAAAAATGACTTAACTTCCCGCGCGACTTGTAAGATTTCTCGACCCTCCCAGCAACACGACTTAATTATGTTATTTGAGGGTGTTCGCCACATGAAACAGCCGGCCGTCCGAGATGGCCCCGTGGCTGTTCAGCTGTCTGTGCAACCAGCCTAACCCGCAGTGTTTTCAGCACCCCTGCTGTTCGGCAACCGTTAACAGCAGCTCGGGAATCGCATCAGCAGCGCCCAGATAGGGAGCCAGATCAATCACAACACCCGGGTAGATTTCGCGCGCCCGCGCCAGGATCTTGGGGATGTCCTGGCTCACGTGACGCCCGGCGGAGAGAAAGTAGGGCAACACCAGCAGATGATCTGCGCCGTTGGCGATACAATTGTGAATCCCTTCTAGAATCGAGGGCTCTGCCAGTTCCAGGAAGGCGCAGGCCACCTCTGAATAGAGCGGCCCCGCCCGCACCCTCACCCGCTCTGTGAGCTGGCGCACCTCCTGATTGGAGGCCTCACGGCGGCTGCCGTGGGCAACGATCAACAAGGCCTGTGTCACTGTCCCGCCTCCAGGCTCTTCTCGGCGATCTCGAACAGATCCCGCGACAGTCCTGGTTGCTGCAACACCCGCTCAAACTGCCCCTTCATCAAGGCCTGGCGTGCTCCATCATAGCGCCGCCAGCGGCTCATCAGACGCAACAGACGCGCTGCCACCTGCGGATTGAGCGGGTCAAGCTCTAGCACCCGATCCGCCAGGAAACGATAACCCGCCCCATCGGCACGATGAAACTGGATCGGGTTGGCGCCGCAGAAGGTACCGATCAGGCCGCGCACCTTGTTGGGGTTACGCATTGAAAAGACCGGGTGCGACATCAGGCCCTGCACTGTCTCCAGGGTATCTGCCCGCGGCGCCATCGCCTGCACCGCAAACCACTTGTCCATCACCAGCGGGTCATCGCGCCAGCGCGACTCGAAATCGGCCAGCGCCTCTGTGCGTTGCGGGGCATCACTGGCCGCCAGCAGCGCCAGCGCCGCCAGCACATCGGTCATGTTGTGGCCAGCCTGGTACTGCGCCAGACAGAGCTGCAGCGCCTGTTCTGAGCCCGCTGCCATCAGGTAGTGCAGCGCCAGATTACGCAGGCTGCGCCGCCCGATATCAGCCGGTTCGATGCGGTATTCGCCCTGCTCCCGATTCGCCTCTACCAGTGCGACCAGCTCATCGTGCAGAGATTCGGCCAGCTGCTGGCGCAGCCGCTCACGAGCGGCGTGGACCCCCTCCACATCCACCTCCTCCATCTGATCGCCCAGATAGCCCTCAGCGGGCAGGGAGAGCACCTGGGCCAGCAGCGCCTGATCCTCATCAGCGCTGACAAGGGTCTGGCGAAAGGCGTCAATGAAGCCTGCCGGCACCTCCATCTGCGCACCCGCCGCACGCTGCTCCACCATCTTCAGGATCAGCCGTTGCGCCAGCAGTTGCGCCGCATCCCAACGGTTGAAGCCATCGCTGTCGTGGGCCATGCGGAACATCAGCACCGGATCCGACAGCGCCATCTCCAGCTTCACCGGCGCTGAGCCGCCGCGCAACAGGGAGGGCACGGGACGTTCCGGGATGCCGACGAAGTGGAAGGTCTCGATCTGATCGCGTAGCTCCAGCACCCGTTGGGTACCGACCGGCGCCACCTCCCCTGCCAGCTGCAGCGGCAGATCATTGCCTTGGGCGTCGAGCAGGCCGATCGCGACAGGGATGTGGAACGGCGGCTTGTTACGCTGCCCCGGGGTGTCGGGGCAGTGCTGGCTGATGGTCAGGCTGTAGCGCTGGCTGGCAGCATCGTAGCTCTCATCCACCTCCAGCACCGGCGTGCCGGCATAGCGGTACCAGTGGCGAAACTGCTCCAGGTGGCGACCACTGGCATCCTCCATGCATTTGACGAAGTCGTCAGTGGTCACCGCCTGGCCGTCGTGGCGCTCGAAGTAGAGATCAGTGGCCTTGCGATAGCCCTCCGGCCCCAATAGATGGGCTTGCATGCGCACCACCTCAGCGCCCTTCTCATAGACGGTGACGGTGTAGAAGTTGTTGATCTCGATGTAGGAGTCGGGGCGCACCGGGTGGGCCATCGGGCCGGCGTCTTCGGCAAACTGGTGAGCACGCAGCAGCCGCACATCCTCGATTCGTTTGACCCCGCGGGAGCCCATGTCGGCGGAGAATTCCTGATCGCGGAACACCGTCAGTCCTTCTTTGAGGCTGAGCTGAAACCAGTCACGACAGGTGATGCGGTTGCCGGTCCAGTTGTGGAAGTATTCGTGGGCGATCACTCCCTCGATACCCTGAAAGTCCTGGTCGGTGGCGGTGTCGGGACGGGCCAACACATATTTGGAGTTGAAGACGTTGAGACCCTTGTTCTCCATCGCCCCCATGTTGAAGTCGTTAACCGCCACGATCATGTAGATATCGAGGTCGTACTCGCGACCGTAGTGCTGCTCATCCCAGCGCATGGCGTTTTTCAGCGAGCGCATGGCGTGCTCGCACTTGTCGATATTCTCCGGCTCCACGTAGATGCGCAGATCCACCTCGCGACCGGAGGCGGTGGTGTAGCTGTCACGGATGTCGCGCAGATCACCAGCCACCAGGGCAAACAGATAGCAGGGCTTGGGGAATGGGTCTTCCCAGCGCACCCGGTGGCGCCCATCCTCCAGCAGCTCTTCGGCGACCAGATTGCCGTTGGAGAGCAGCACCGGGTAGGCGCTTCGCTTGGCGGTAATGCTGGTGGTGAAGCGGCTCATTACATCGGGCCGGTCTAAGAAGTAGGTGATGCGGCGGAAGCCCTCCGCCTCACACTGGGTGCAGAACATACTGCCCGACTGATAGAGCCCCTCCAGCGCGGTGTTCTGCTGCGGCAGGATCCGCACCCGGCACTTCAGCTCGAAGCTATCGGGCACCTGATCAATGGTCAGGCTCGTGGCACCGACCCGGTACTCCTCCGCTGCTAGCGGCCGGTCATCCAGCTGCAGCGAGAGCAGTTCGAGCTGCTCTCCGTCCAGTACTAGTGGCTCCGCCTCCCGCTGCGGGTTACGGCGCAGCTGCAGGCGGCTCTCCACCAGGGTGTGGCTGTCGAACAGATCGAAGCTGAGATCAATCTGTTCGATAAAGAAGGCCGGTGGCTGGTAGTCTTTGAGATAGATGGTGTTTGGGTTGTCGGATCGCATCAGTTTCCCCCAGTTGTGGAGGCCCGATGTTACTGGTAAATAGCGGAAGCACAAACCTGGAAATTCTGCTGCATTGATGCAGAATAGTGCCGATTTCCAGCTAGATCAGACAAATCAGCACTGCTAGGATGTCCTGTGCTACAGCTCCGCCCAGCCACTCGGCCCAACCGGCAATCAGCTGTTGGCGTGTTAAAATCTGCTTATCACTATAATTTCAAATCAGAAGTGCCGGCCGGCATTCGGTTACAAAGGAGATTAGTTTCAAATGCCCAAGGTAGTTATGTACACGACGGCGGTCTGCCCCTACTGCGTACGCGCAAAATATCTGCTGAACAACAAGGGGGTCGAGTTCGACGAGATCCGCATTGACATGAACCAAGATGCCATGCAAGAGATGTTGCAGCGCAGCCAACGCAACACAGTGCCGCAGATCTTCATCGACGAATTGCATGTCGGCGGTTATGACGATATGGCGGCGCTGGAGATGGCGGGCCGCCTCGATCAGCTGCTGGGGCTGGCGGAAAGCTGAGCACCATGCAGAGTGAAACCGCCAAGGTACGCCTCGACAAATGGCTCTGGGCGGCGCGTTTTTTCAAGACGCGTCAGCTCGCCTGTGAGGCGATCAACGGCGGCAAGGTACACCTCAATGGTCAGCGCACCAAGCCAGGCAAGGAGATCAAGGCAGGTAGCCAGTTGCGCATCCACAAAGGTTCTCTAGAGTGGGAGCTGGAGGTGAAGGTTGCGGCCAGCAAGCGGCGCCCGGCGGAAGAGGCAAAGACCTTCTACGTCGAGTCAGAAGAGAGCTTCCTGCGGCGCCAGCGCCTAACCCAAGAACTGCGCGAACAACGGGCCGTGGAGCCCCACCCGATGCGCGGCAAACCCAGCAAACGGGACCGCCGAATGATCCACCGATTCACTGCCAAAGGGGAGTAGCCTGCCGATGGATCAGGACGCCTATCGCCGCACCTACCGGGAACTCAATGACCGTTTCTGTGCGTTCGAAAAAAGCGTGCTCAGCAGCAAGTGTCGCTGTACCCGCTCCAGCAAAATCCACCTGGCAGAACGGGAGGGTGTGCATTGTGAGTCGGATCAATTTCAGACCATCTGCATCGAATTTCTTGAAACCCTCCGCCACCACGCCCGCTTCGCACTCAAACTGAACGATGAGGCGGCTGCGCTGCCCCATGGCAAGGCAATGCGGCTGCAGGTCGGCGGTCTGCGCGGGGTGTTTTCTTCGCTCAATCCAGAGCGGGAGATCCCAGATCCCATCGCCGATATCGAGACACTTTTACGCGAGGCGATCGGCAGCTATGGCTCTATCGACAAACTCCCCTTTCAGAACCTGATCCAGCAAGTATCTGCTTACAAGGGGCGGCCCAGCCTGCGCAGCACACGCTAACAGCACCTGCAGGTCGAATCGAGCCCATTCCGGCTAGTCTGCAAAGCAATCAGCGATCGCTGCGCAGGCAGCTCAGATAGTCACCCAAGGGGGTCAAAACCGGCTCCAGCTTGCGCCGCATCAATGAGCCGATCGCGTCACTCCTGCTGAAGACTGGGCGCAACACGCCGTAGCCCAGTCCGGAGAGCAGCCGCATGGCGCGTAGCTCATTCGCCATTTCAGGCAACACCGCCAGGCAGGCACGCTCCTCTTCGTTGAGCGTTTCCACCTCCAGCTGCAACTCCTCGAGAGTGAGGTCGGGATCACCAGCCGCACGCAATGCACTCAGGTAGTTACGCACCACATCCAGCAGCAGGCTGATAACCTCCTGATTAGCAGGCTTTTTCAGCACCCGCGCCACTCCCATCAGGAAGCCCTGACCAGGCGCATCGAGCAACCGCAGCAACTGTTGCGCGGTGCAGTTTCCCGCCTCAGCCAGTGGTTCCAGTTCGCTTTGACAGGCCGCATAGTCGGCACGGGGCGGGAGTTTCTCCGGCAGGTCATCCGGAGTGCTGGCAAGAAAACCGAGATAGTAGACCGGCTTCTTTTCAGCGCGCTTCCACAATTTTGCACGCATCTCGTCACTGACCAAGCCCGGCTGCAGTGCGAGACGCAGATCCTCCACCATCACTTCCGGTTCGTTTTCGAACGGCAGAAATTCGATCAGGAAATTGGCCAGTTCAGGCCCCATGCTGCCCGCCACCACCGCCGGATTGCTCAGCATGCGGCGCGCATTATCCGGCTGCTGACCCGCCCACCAGGCGAGCCGTGCAAGCTCATCAGTGAGTCCACGCGCACAGGTGACTGCTACCACCGCCTCAGGTTCCCCCAGCAGCAGCAACTGTTCCAGGTTGTCGTCACGGGTTTGACCCATGCGGGTCCAGCGCTGCAGGTAGATCGGGTAGCCGCCCGGGGAACCCAACACATGACCCGACAGGGTCTCCCGTACCTGGCGCAGATACTGCTCATCGCGACAATTGGGGTTGAGGCTGACCTTGGCCTCACCTTTCTCGCTGAGGCCATAGAGGATCATTGACGACTCATCGATACGAATTGCCTTCGGCTTGTTTGCCAGCAGGACGTTCAGACGCAGAGCATCTTCACTCGACAGCGCCATCGCTCAGTCTCTCTAATAGCTTTAGGACCACCGCTGTCAGCGGTTTTTTGCTGAAGGGGGAGTGAAAGGATGGGGAGACTCCATCGACCAGACTAGTCGGCCAGTGGAGTGTAGTTGGCATCCTTGGGGTTGATGAAGATAAACTTGTTCTCACCATCTTCCATGGCAGCATAATCCATGGTGGTTTCATCGAGCAGCGGGACATATTCAGGTTCGATAACGATATTTATGCCTTCGGATGTGAAGCGGATATCATCCTCTTTGGCCTCGTCAAATCCCATCAGGTAATCGAAAGAGCCATCCTCTTTGCGGCGTGCGGCAAAGCGCAGCGCCATTCCCTCGGTGCCACCCTGTCGTGCTGCTTCGATGATCTGTTCTGCTGCTTGTTTGGTCAACTTAAACATCTGCTTTCCTTCAAATCCTAGGGTGCTTCCGCCCGACTGCAACTGCGTACATGGCTGAGAAAACGCTCAACCCAGCGGTTGCCCCCGACACTACGCATATGAGCGTAGTTGGCGAGGAGGTTTTTGTAGATATAGCCGTCATGCTCGCCGTCGATCCCGGTACCCCGCTCCACCCGGTAGGCGAACGTGCAGGCTGCCAGATCCAATCCCTGCAGTGCGGAATAGTGGAACTCATGAGCATGGATCGGGGCTGCATCCGTCTTCGCGCCAGGCCAAGGCATGGCACCGGTCTCACGCAGGCGAATATACCCCCTGCCCTGGGGCTTCTCGTGCATCACCGCATCAGCTGGAATAACGGCGGCCATTCTACAAGTTTTGCCCTGCCAGGTCAGTGTTCGACATAACAACATCAACCCGCCACATTCTGCGTAAACTGGTCCACCTGCCTCGATAAACGCCTTGATTTCGGTAAGCAGCGGCTGGTTGGCCTCCAGCTCAACCATCGCGGTTTCTGGAAACCCGCCGCCAAGAAACAGACCATCAACCGCTGGGAGATGGCTGTCATGCAGCGAATCGAAGGGAAGGAGTTCAGCACCCAGCCGCTGCATCGCCTGCATGTCATCAGGATAGTAGAAGCCAAAGGCAGTGTCGGCCGGATAGCCGATACGCAGACCGGCAAAAGGCTGTACCGTCTCAACAGCGTTGGATGGGAGCGCTTGCACTTGCGCTCGCACGGTGCTCTCGAGTAGTTGCTCGATATCGATCTGCCGTTCCAGCACTTCCGCCAGATAGTTGATCTTCGCCTCGGCCTGTGACTGCTCATTGCTCGGCTTGAGACCGAGGTGTCGCTCGTCGATCACCATCTGCGGATCAGCAGCCACCGCGCCAAGCAGGGGGATATCGGTGTAGTGCTCAACCACCCTGCGCAGTTTATCTCGTGGCGTGGGCCGCTGACTTGATTCAGAATCACGCCTGCGATCTTTACATCCGGGTCGAACGCCTGATAGCCGAGCAGCAGTGGCGCCACGCCACGGGTGATCCCCTTGGCGTTTATCACCAGAATCACCGGCAGACCCAGCAACTTGGCCATCGCCGCATTGCAATCCTCACCCTGCAAGTCCATGCCGTCGTAGAGGCCTTTGTTGCCCTCTACTAGAGTGACCTGCGGCCCACTGCTGTACTGCTGAAACAGTTCCGTGATCTCACGGCGATGCTGGGTGTAAAAATCAAGGTTATAACAGGCGTTGCCACTGGCACTGCTCAACCATATCGGGTCGATGTAATCGGGCCCCTTTTTGAAGGTCTGCAGACTCAGCCCACGATTACGCAGAGCCCGTACCAAGCCAATAGAGAGGGTTGTCTTGCCGGATGATTTGTGAGCGGCTGATATGTAAAAAGCTGACATTTTCTAGCTGGCAAAAAAATATCCACCAACAGCCAAATTGCTGGTGGTGGATATTTTCAACCCGCGCCCAGCCATAAGACAAGGCGCAGGATCTTGTGGTTATTGTGGATCTTCCAGGGTCTCGGGAAAGACCTTGAACATCCGGGCACCAACTGCAACCAGGGCCATAGCGATGGCAATACCTGCAACACCGAGGGCCCCCTCTGCAAAGGTTGGCACATAGCTGTTGATCACGCCGTCATAGAAGCTACTTTCGATTACCTCTTTACCCGGAAAAATGGTCATCGGGAAGACCTGGCCTCCGATGACGATCAGATAGACCTGGAAGAAGCCACCGATAAGAACCATCACCGAGGCAGCAGCAACTGCCCAACGGGATGCCACAAAGGCCGGCGAATAGATCAGAACCAGTGGAATAAGAGAGCCGATAACAATCTGTCCCAACCAGAACATCACCGTGTAGACACCGCCATTGAGCAGGATAAAGGCCTCAATGCCGTGATGCTGAGTGATGTAGAGATTAGTGAGATGGTAAGCCAAGGTGAAATAGAGCACCGCACCGATAAACACACCAAGCAGATTCTTCAGCTTGGCGAGGCGAAGATCCCCTAGCTGACGATCGCCCCAGGCGTAGGCCGACTGCAGGGTGATAATGAAGAATGCCAGACCATAGCTGAACGACATGATGATGAACATCGGTGCCATAATCGCTGCGTCATAGGCCTCACGGGCCACAAGGAAACCGAAGATCGAGCCAGTACCAGTGGTGAGCATCAGGCGCCAGAAGAAGGCCGCAAAGGCAACCGGGCGGTAGAAGCGATTCACCGTGCGGTCCATCATGACCCAGAGGTAGACACCGACGATGCCGAAAAATCCTGAATAAAGGATGACATTCCAGGCAAAGATCGACTTAAAATTGTAGCTGGTCATCGCCACGATCAGGCGGTCTGGACGCCCCAGATCAAGCATCAGCACCGCCAGTCCACCGGCCAGAAGGCCGATCGCCAGCAGCCCGGAATAGCGTCCCAGCGGCTTGTACATCGGCCCGCCAAACACCGAACCGATCGATGCCACATTGAGCGCGCCGGATGCAGCCACGATCAGAAAGATCGCAAACACATGAGGCAGACCCCAGACCACCTGGTTGGTCATGCCGGTCACCCAGTGACCATGATGCTCCATGTAGTACGCGGCACCCATACCAATCGCGACAATTGCGCCGAGTAGTGCCAAGCCCGCCCAGAAACGTAGCGGCGTACCACAGTAGAGCTCGCGATAATGCATTTTCGTCATTGTTGTTCGGCCCCCTGCCATCAGATATTGGTGTAGCGTACGCCGGTGTTCAACTTGAGGTCGGCGCGAATCTGCTGACTGTTGTGTTCTCTTAGGGCCTCTGAGAGATCGCTTTCGGGATCGTTCAGATCACCAAACAGGATCGCGTTATGACCCTCTTTGGCACAAGCCTCCTGACAGGCAGTGACCAGTTCTCCCCGATCGATACGATGCACACAGAGGGTGCAACCCTCAACGCAACCCTTACCTCTAGGCTGGTTGATCGACTGATTCTCCAGCGTTTCATGCACAAAGGAGCGTGCCTTGTAGGGACAAGCCATCATGCAGTAGCGGCAGCCGATGCAGCGATGTCGATCCACCAGCACAATACCATCAGCGCGTTTGAATGAAGCGCCGGTTGGACAGACGTCCACACAGGGTGGAGTTTCACAGTGCTGGCACATCATCACCAGGCGATTTTCACGACCGGTATGCAGATCGCGCAACTTGACGGTGCGAATCCACTGCGCATCCGTTTCAGGGCGGCCGTGAGAGGTCAGGCCATGCTCCTGGTTACAGGCATCGACACATGCGCTGCAGCCATCAGCACACTTGTTTGCATCGATCAGCATCCCCCAGCGGTGCTTGGAGGAGGCGCCTTCTGTCGCAGTTCCTGCACCGGCGACGCGTGTAGCAGAACCCCCGGGGCGACAACCACCGCGCCACTTGCAGCCAGGGTAGTCCCCAGCAGCTTGCGGCGGTTCATATCAGGCTGGTCACTTTTCATACTCATGATCAGTCTCTCCGCCACTCAGCGGGCGTTGGAAACATCTTTGGATACCGCCGGATGCCACTGCATCAAGCTCAAAGCATCCAGCTGTTCGTAAGTCATACTGTTCAGATCGACTGCACCCAGCGTTGCGCCACCCTCAGCAGGGGTAGTGCGATGACACTGAAAACAGGCGGGCTGCACTGCCAGATAGCTATGGCATTTCTGGCAGAACTGACCCTCGTCGGTGACCGGCAGTGGATTACCACTCTGATCCTTCGAAGCATGGCAATCGATACAGCCTGCAAGGCTGTACTTCGAACCACGGATACCGCCACGTACGGTCTCGACCCGTTCATGCTTGAGATAGTCCATGTGGTTGCGACGCATATCTTCCGTCGGTGCCACACAACTATCCATCGAAGCCGCCTTCGACCCCTCAGTTACAGCGCTTGCACCGACTGCCTGCATCGCGGAGACCGTTAAAACGGCCCCCGCCAGCAGTGCGGTGAATCGCTTGATGCTGTCGATTGAACTACACATCTCAGCTCCTATTCACCAAGACCCATCTGAATGTAGCCGGTCGGGCAAACATCGCTGCAGACATGGCAGCCGATGCACTTACTGTAGTCGGTGTCGACATAACGACCGGTGGTGGACTCGTTCTTCTTGACGCGGAACACCGCATCCTGAGGGCAGAAGACCACACAGTTATCACACTCGAAGCACATTCCACAGCTCATGCAACGCTTGGCTTCAGCCTGCACCTGCTCTTCGTTAAGCGCAATCAGGCGCTCGTGGAAGTGGCCCAACACTTCATCGGAGCTGGGCACATCCTCGGAGCGGATATTCCGCGGAGTCGGCGTGAAGTGACCGAGGAACAACTCATCGGCAGGGATGATCTCCTGCTTGGAACGATCCTCGAAGTTGTGCACGGCGTATTTCGCAGAGTTGGTGCCACGCAGGTCGCCTTTCGTGCTGTCGAAGTGCTCCGGCTCCAGGTGTGCCTCTTTCAGCTTGCTCATCAGGCTGAAGTGATTGACATCAACCTTGGGACGCTTACCAAGCTCTTCGTGCTTCATGTAGGTGTCGATACTCTCGACCGCAACACGCGCCTGACCGATAGCGGTAGTCAGCAGGTGCGGACGGATGATGTCACCAGCAACGAAGTGGCCAGGCTTGCCGGGCACCTGATAGGACTTGTCGGCGTCGATCAGACCACGACCGTTATCGAAATCCTCCAGGCCCTCCAAGTCACCGCCCTGACCGATGGCGGACACGATCAGATCGGCCTCGATGACACGCTCGGTACCCTCAACCGGGATCGGACGCATGCCATCCATGGTGCAGGCACAGATTTTCAGGGCGGTGGCACGGCCATCCTCACCCTTAATTACCTCCAGTGGCATCATGCCGTCGAGGATGGTGACACCCTCGGTAGTGGCATCGCTCACTTCGTGCTCTGCGGCCATCATCTGCTCCTTGGGGAACAGAGAGGTCAGGGTGACTTCGGAGCCCTGTGCAGCGGCAGCGTTGGCGGCATCGTGTACCACGAAGCCATCGCGCACCACCAGCTCCGGACGATCGGTGGGGTTGATGTGCTTTATGTGCCCCAGGCGACGTGCCACGGAGACCACGTCGATGGAAGTATCACCACCACCGATGCAGACCACCTTGTCGGCAGTGACCTTCATGCGACCTTCGTTGAAGGCCTTGAGGAAAGCAACACCGGAGACGCAGTTAGGGGTGTCGTCCCAACCGGGGATCGGCAGACCGCGACCGCTCTGGCAGCCCAGTGCCCATAGGATCGCATCGTAATCTTTTTCTAGGTCGGCAACTGCCACATCGCGACCGACGCGGGTCTTGTTGCGCACCTCGACACCCATATCGACGATACGCTGGATCTCAGCGTCGAGCCGCTCACGCGGGATACGATAGCCGGGGATGCCGTAGCGCATCATACCGCCCAGGCCCTCGTTCTCCTCGAACAGGGTGACGCCATGCCCCTTGCTGCGCAGCTGGAAGGCAGCGGCTAGACCAGCGGGCCCACCACCGATAACAGCGACCTTCTTGCCGGTGTCGGCGCCAGCTTCAAACTTGAAACCCGCCTCAATAGCGCTGTCACCGATATACTGCTCAACCGAGTTGATACCAACAAAATCTTCCACTTCGTTGCGGTTGCAACCATCTTGGCAAGGCGCCGGACAAACGCGACCCATCATCGACGGGAAGGGGTTGGACGAGGTCGCACGTCTGAAGGCGTACTCTTTCCACTCCATACCCTCTTCAGGCTTCTCTTCCTCACGCACGATAGCCAACCAGCTACGAATGTCGTGACCAGAGGGGCAACTGCCCTGGCAGGGCGGGGTACGCTGAATATAGGTAGGACACTTGTAGGAGGTATCCTCCATGAAGATCTTATCTGTCCAATCGTCGTAGGCGGCATCGCCATCTTCAAAACGGCGCCAGGTGATGTCTTTGTTCATCTCTTCGCTAGGAGTTGCCATGGTTGAGTCTCCTTTACCTATATAATTTTGTGAGTGCCGGCTTGCTTATGCTTCGACCGACAGAATTATTCGCTAGTCGCTAAATCTCAATCGTCATCTTCGCCGTAACCGGGAGCCTCTTCCGGCGGAGTCTTACGGTTGAGGACGATCGCATTGCTCACCAGTTGGTGAACACTGACGATCTGGTACATGTCCATACCGTAGTAGGGCAGCACCTTGGTAAACTGGCTCTTGCAGATCGCGCAGATCGCCGCCATGTGGGTCACACCCTTCTCGTCCATGACGTTGCGCAGTGCATTCATGCGCGGCAGCGCACCCTTGACGCGAATCTCCATCAGATCATCGGTCAGCAGACCACCACCACCACCGCAGCAGTAGGTACGCTCATGGATGGTGTCCCACTCCATGTCGTAGTAGTTGTTGCAGACCGCCTTGATGACATTACGCGGAATCTCAAACTGGCCGCCAGGTTTGTCGCCCATGCGTGAGGCGCGGGCCACGTTGCAGGAGTCGTGAAAGGTGAGCGTCATATCGTCATTTTCCGACTTGTTGAGCTCGAGTGTTCCTTTCTGAATCTCATCCCAGGTAAATTCGCAGATATGCTGCGGCACCGGATAGTCGGGATCTAAGAAATCGAACGGTCCTGCCAGGGTATTGAGAAAGCTGTAGGCAACGCGCCAAGCGTGGCCGCACTCACCAAACACAATGCGCTTAACACCTAGTTCCAGAGCCGCTTCGCGAACCCGCAGCGAGATGCGGCGCATGTTTTCATAGGAGCCGATGAACATGCCAAAGTTGGCTGCCTCGGACGCCGTGGTGCTGAGAGTCCAGCTGACGCCAGCCTCATGAAAGACCTTGCCGTAACCGATCAGGCCATCCACATGGGGCTCGGCAAAAAAGTCGGCAGAGGGGGTCACCAGTAGGATATCGACGCCCTTCTTGTCGAGCGGATATTTGACCGCCACCTCGGTATCGTCGTAGACATCCTCTTCGAGGCCTTCGAGAGTATCAGCCAGCGCGGGGCCAGGGAGGCCCAGATTGTTACCAACAGTAAAAACCTTGGCGATGATCTCGTTGCAGTATTTCTGACCAACACCGATCTGCGCCATGATCTCGCGCGCCGCCATAGAGATCTCGGCGGTATCGATACCGTAGGGGCAGAACACTGAGCAGCGACGACACTGGGAGCACTGATGGAAGTAGCTGTACCACTCGTCCAACACCTCATCGGTCAGATCGACCGCGCCCACCAGTTTCGGAAAGTATTTGCCAGCGAAGGTGAAGTAGCGGCGATAGACGCGACGCAGGAGATCCTGACGCCCCACCGGCATATTTTTCGGATCTCTGGTGCTCAGGAAATAGTGGCACTTGTCGGTGCAGGATCCGCACTTCACACAGGCATCCATATAGACCTGAAAGCTGCGATAGCGACTCAGCAGATCGCCCATCTTTTCGATGGCCACCTCCTGCCAGTTTTCCACCTTCTCGCCGGGAAAGCCCAGTGGCTCCTGGTGCGCCGGCGCTGCAACGAAGGGGCTGAGGTGCGCCATCACCCCCTCTTCGATCTTCGGAACCTCGGTGTATTCACTCAGTTCCGGCGTTTCAAATTTTGCCTTAGCCATGTGTAGCCCTCGTTCGGCCAGGTAAATTTCTTAGGATTCTTCGAGCTTCTTCGCCCAAGGCGCCAGGTGGCGTTTCTCGCGCGGATTATCGACCTGGTTGCGTGAAGGACTGAAAAACACGCCAGGTATATGCAGCAGTTTGCTGAACGGCAGCAGCAGCATCAGTACAGCCACCAACAGCAGATGTACCAGCAGCGCAAAATCCATTGGCAGCGCGCCTCCGCTGAAGGTGAACAGGCCATCAAAGAACTGCTTCACCATCACCACGTCGGTGTGCACAACAAAGGTCATCATCAGACCGCTCAGGCCAATCACCATCAGCATCAGCAACCACAGATAGTCAGAGGGAGCCGAAATGTAGCGGACCCGATCAACGAAGATACGACGCACCAGCAGGCCGACCAAACCGGCCACCATCGCAAATGCCGCATACTTTCCGATCGGCTGCAGCAGCTGGATTGGCAGCGGCACGGGGTCCATAAAATAACGCAGGTGGCGGGCGAGTACCGCGAACAGCCCCATGTGGAACATCCAGGAGAAGATCCAGGTCCACTTGGTGCTCTTGAAGAGGCTCTCGAAAAAGACCACTTCGCGGAACATACGCAGTACCACACCGGTCTGTGTCACAGGCGCCGGCGTGGTGGGAATCTTTAAAGGTGCGGGGGTCTTGGCATATTGGACGATCTTGCGGACCAATCCAATCAGCATCACCAGAGTCGCTACGATAAACAGCAACGCGTAGACAGTTGACATGTTCCTGCGTTCCTCAGAGTTCTTGTTCAGGCCTGGAGAGGGGCGAACCCTCTCCAGGTGCTCGGCACGACTTAGATGCAGCCGGTCGGCTTCGGCAGGCCGGCGAAACGGCAAGCCTGCTTACCAGGGCCGTAAGGGAACAGAGCGTACAGGTACTTGCTGTTGCCCTTCTCCTTGCCCAGTTTCTTACCAACCGCCTTGGTCAGAACGCGCACGGCGGGAGCGATCTGGTACTCTTCGTAGTACTCACGCAGGAAGTTGATGATATCCCAGTGCTCGTCGGTCAGCTCCAGGTCGTCTTCCTTGGCCATAACCTCAGCGACCGCAGGCTCCCACTCGCTCAGGTTAACCAGGTAGCCTTCCTCATCAGTCTCAAAAGTCTTGCCATTAGCTTCGATAGCCATCGTGATTTCTCCTAACTCTCGTTTAAATTGAATTCAGTTGATCAGACCCAGGCCTGCACCCGGCTGCTCTCAGCAGCGAGGGCGACAAAACCGGCGTAATCGACAACCTGAACACCTTCGATCAGTTTGTCTTCTGCAATACCCCGGGTCTTCAGATCAGGACCAAGTACATAGAACTTGATCCCACTTGCCGCCTGGACCTTATCCGCATACTCGGTGCCTTGCATCGCCCCATAGACGCCATCCTCATACAGCAGAACGGCGCTGCCCTCTTTGGCATAGCCGAGACAGCTCGTCATGGAGCTCTTCTCGAAGGGCGACTTATTCACTGTGTGCAAAGTGCTCATACTCTTGCTCCCCTTAGAAACTGAAAACGACGTCCTGCTCATCCATGATGTCAGCCAGCTCAGCACGGCTCACGACACGAATGGAGTCCTTCTCAGCCCAGTCGTCGTCCTCGTCCTCATAAGTCAGAGGCATCAGATCATCCAGGGTCAGGCCACGCGCTTCGAGAGACTCTTTCTCGACATAGAGCTTGGTGACGTCGTAGTCACCCAGGGCCTGGTAGGTCGGGGAGAAGTTCTTCATATCACTCTCGCTCGTATCCTGCCCCTTGACCAGCTGGTAAACACCGTCGTCAAGGAAGGCCAGACTGACGTCCTGGTCGAAGGCGGCACCGATCAGTACTACCTCCAGCGATTCCCAAGCATAGATGGTTCCGTAAGGAGCCCGGCGGTTGAGATACATGAATTTTTTAATATCAGCCATCTTTCAACCCCTGCGCTTAGTCACCGAAAACCATAAGACGATCGGACTGGACACCCGCCTCGACCAGCTGACCGAGACCGGAGATCCGGAAGCCGTCAGCGATGTTCTGCGCACTCTTACCGTTACGCTGCATCTCGCCCTCGTCGACGATACCGCGACGTTGGGCAGCAGCCACGCAGACCACCAGGTCCAGACCGTGTTTCTCTGCCAACTCGCTCCAGCGGGCGACGATGTTGCGGTCGTCCTGGGGCGGAGTGGTCAGATTGGTGCCGTTATTCACACCATCGTGATAGAAGAAGACACGCATGATTTCGTGTCCTGCTTCCAACGCAGCCTTGGTGAATTGATAGGCCGAATCAGTCGCTTGATGCTGATAAGGACCTTCGTTTACCTGAATCGCAAATTTCATCAGTTTAACCTTCCTGTTGAAGTACTCTGTCAGTGTCCGTTAGAAACGGATGTGAGCAGAGGCGTTCAGGTTGGCACGACCGCCACGCCAGTTATCGATGTGATACTTGGTGAACGGCAGACCGGTCTTCTCAAAGAAGCGAGACCAGCCGATACGCTCAGCCCACTCACCGATGCGTTCCCAATCCTTGGCATCTTCCTTATAGGCATTGAGGATCTGCTTGACGACCGCAGAGACCTCGGGCCAACGCGGCGGATTGTTGGGGATGCCTGCCGCAACCAGCTTGTGGAAGGTCGGCTTGGAGCGGGCGTTGGAGTTCTTGCCACCCACCCAGATCGCGAACTTGGAGTGCTCAGGATCGTTGATCTGCATCGGCGGACAAGGCGGAAAGCAGGCACCGCAGCAGATGCACTTCTTCTCGTCGATCTCCAGGGAGGGCTTACCGTTGACCATCGCAGGACGGATAGCGGCCACCGGACAGCGGGCCACCACGGTGGGACGCTCGCAGACGTTGGCCACTTGGTCGTGGTCGATCCGCGGTGGCTTGGTGTGCTGAATGTTGATCGCGATATCACCCTGACCACCGCAGTTGATCTGGCAGCAGGATGTGGTCATGCGAACCCGGTTCGGCATCTCTTCCTTGGTGTATTCCTCAATCAGCTCGTCCATCAGGGCCTTCACGGCGCCGGACGCATCAGTACCGGGGATGTCACAGTGCAACCAGCCCTGGGTGTGAGAGATCATGGAGACCGAGTTGCCGGTACCACCGATCGGGAAGCCATGCTCGGTCAGCTTGTCAATCAGGGGCTGAACCTTGGACTCCTCACTCACCATGAACTCGATGTTGGAGCGAATGGTGAAGCGCACATAGCCTTCAGCAAATTCATCGGCGATATCCATCAGCAGACGGATGGTAAAGAGATCCATCTGACGCTGGGTACCGGCGCGAACGGTCCAGATTTCGTCACCGCTCTTGGCAACGTGATGCAGCACACCGGGACGCGGGCGATCATGCCAGCTCCAGGCGCCATAGTTCTTCTTGAGGACGGGGTGCAAGTAGGGCTCCATCTCGGGAACGCCACTCTCAATCGGCATACGAGGTTCCGACATGCTTACCTCCTAATAATTAGGGTATTTGATTCGCTTTGCGGGGCCTCCGGTGCGAACACCAGAGCCCCGCATGAAACTGCCTTTATCTGGCAATCAACAGATTGTTAAGCCTGGCGCTCAGCCCACTTGGCGGCTTCTTCGTCCCACCCATCCGTACGGATGTAGGGGTTCATGCGCGGACGCTCGATCATGTTGGGATCGACTTCCAGGCCGATGCCTTCGAGGAAGTTAACCAGACCGATACGTTCGATCATCTCACCGGTACGCTCATGCTCCAGGGCGTTCTCAGCGAAAAAGTCCAGGATCTCGGTAGCCAGCTCTTCCAGCCACTCGTAATCCTCGTCGGTATCCAGCTTGTGGAAAGGCACGATCACGGTGCCCATCAGGTCGCCGATCTTCAGGGTACGCTTACCACCGCAGAGTACGGTAATACCTTTGTCGTCACCAGGAGACAGCGCCTTGGTCATGACGTTGATGCAGTGCATGCAGCGCACACAGCTCTTGTTGTCGACGGCCAGGGTATCGTCGTCATTCAGCGACAGCGCCTGGGTCGGGCAGCGGGTGATGACGTTGTCGATCATCTTCTTGCGGCCCATATCGGCGACGTACTTCTTGACCTCTTCCTGATCGACCTTCATGTCGTCGCGCCAGGTACCGATGATGGCCACGTCTGCACGCTGAATGGCGTTCATGCAGTCATTCGGGCAGCCAGAGACCTTGTATTTCATCTTGTAGGGGAGTGCCGGACGATGCATATCGTCGAGGGCGTTGTTCACCAGCATGCGCATGGTGCGACCCTCGTCCACGCAGGACTGCTCACAGCGCGCTGCACCAACGCAGGACATGCCGGTCCGCACAGCGGGACCCGCTCCACCCATGTCGAAACCCATCTCGTTCAGCTCATCGAAGGCAGGCTGCACGTTATCGGTGGAGCACCCCTGGAACATAATGTCACCAGACTGACCGTGGAATGCAATCAGACCAGAACCGTACTTCTCCCAGATGTCGCAGAACTTGCGAATGGTCTTGGTATCGTAGTGCATGCCAGGAGGCGGCATGATACGCAGGGTGTGGAATTCTGCGGCGGCAGGAAACTTGGGGGTGCCGTCCTCATTCTTCAGCTCGGTGAAACGTGGAATCACGCCGCCGCCATAACCGATAACGCCAACGGTACCGCCCTTCCAGTAACCTTTTTTGGTCTCGTAGGACTCTTCCAGCTGACCCAGCAGGTCAACCATGATGTCATTTTCCTTCGCGAGACGCTTGAGGCCGGTTACAAACGAGGGCCAAGGGCCACTCTCCAGCTGATCAAGCATGGGGGTATCATGCATCTGTTTTGCCATCACTCTTTCTCCCAATGGTCGTTTACGTGGGGACTCTGGCCAGTTCGTATTCGTTGCTATCAGCCCGGCCGTCCACCGAGCGTAGAATACAGCCGTGCACCCTGCAATCCGAAGCCGTTGCAGGCTACAAGCCTGCCTCTACAGGGCGCAAAGTTTAGGGTTTACTTATGATCGGAAATATCCTTCCGATGGGAGGGTAAGCATAGACGACGTCTATCCCCTTTGGGATAAGAAACTCCCCAACCGAGCACCTTTCAATCCATGAATTTCATGATAACCCATTAATAAACAATGAGATAATGGATTCTCCCAAAAAGATCGCATAACCACTACCCCCCCTCTTAATAAGCCGGCAACATATGGGTATTAATCTTCGGATCACAAAACAGCTGTTGTCGATTGCAGTCAGCCAATAACCGAGTAAAATTGTGCGGTTTTAAAGTCCCTCTGGAGCGGTAGAATCGCCCCACGAAAGGGCCAGACAGAATCACAGGGTCACACAAATGCTCTACCTTAGCGAACTGATGATGCAAAACCCGGACTTAGAGACCTTCGAAGAGTTGGTCCAGGCAATAAAGGTACGATCAAAGCGCGAGATGTTCTTCCGCATCGATGTCAAACCCCCCTTCGCCGACACCCCCGACAATTGGGAAGACCGCCTCGAGGCGGCCTTTACCTAATGCAGCAGCAAATAAGAGGTTAGCGCGTGAAGTACCTTGAATCAGAGACCTTTCTCGGCGACAACGAGTGTTCCGAGGACGCCATTCCATCCAGCAAGTTGCTGCAGATCCGCCTCGACGAGAAGGATGAGCAACTTGCTGCCCTGCCCGCCGACGCATCATTGGAATCACGCCTCACCCTAATCCTGGAGCGCGGTTATCTCCAGCTCGATCTGGACCAGAACGAGGCGGCCTGGAAGGCGGTGCAGGAGATGCTCCCACAGGCGATCGACAACGAGCTCTGGCTGCAGGCGGTGGAGGCCTGCGACATCCTCTACCAGGCAGAGCAAGCCGACTCACTCAAGGCGCTGGCACAAGGCATCTGGCTCTCGGTAACCTTCCCTATCCTCCCGGAGCTCAGCGTCGCCATGCTGCAGCACCTGATCGATGAGACCCCAGACAACTCGGACGGCGCTGCGGTAGCCGCCGCCACTGCCGCCTACATCGTCGACCTGCGCGCCGAAGGCGCCGAGCGCAAAGAGCTGAAATTCTTTACCAGCCAGCTGCTCGGAGAGGTAGCACGCCGTCACAGCCAGGTCGAAGAACAAGAGATCTTCGACTTCTGGGTGGAGCGCATGGAGCTGGATGATCCAGGAAAATTCCTGCCGCGCCTGGCCAAGGTGCTCGATCTAGTCACCGAGAGCGACTGGTGGTTCGACCGCGACGCACTGCGCGCCAAGATCCCCCACTGAGAGAGGTTTGCAGATGTACTGGCAAGAAGAGAGCGACAACGATCAGTTTGTGGTGCCCGATAACGTACTCGACCTGTCCTTCCGCATCGAATGCAAGGCGCTGCCGGTGGATCACGCCTGGGCCCTCTCTAAAGAGATCCAGCGGATACTGCCTTGGTTCGCCGAGGAGAGACTGTGCGGCCTACACCTGATCTATGGCGCCGATTCTGGCAACGGCTGGGAGCGTCCCCAGGGATCCGACGACACCCTTTACCTGTCGCGCCGCACCCGGCTGCAGCTGCGACTGCCGCAGGCGCGCATCGATGACGCCCAGGCGCTCAACGGCAAAACTCTGCATATCCAAGGCATGCCGCTCACCATAGGCAGCGCCAAGGCGCACCCGCTGGGGATTACCACCACTCTCTACAGCCGCTATGTCGCAACCGATGCCAGCAACGATGAAGATCAATTCCTGGAACAATCGCTCGCCGATCTGCACCGTCTCAGGCTGCGCTTCAAAAAGATCCTGGCCGGCAAAGAGGCCAGATTTCAGGGCCCTGATGGCCCACAGTCAAGCCGCAGCCTGATGGTCGCCGGCCTCTCCTACGAGGATGCGGTCACCCTGCAGCAGCACGGCGTCGGCCCCCTGCGCCACCGAGGATTCGGCTTGTTCGTCCCCCATAAGACTGTATAAGATACCGCCCCACGACTTTTAGCTACGCGGGCGGGCACCCCCACCCACCCGAGTTACCATCGAGAAGGAGAAACCAATGTCATATGAAGTGAATGGCACAACCATTGAGGCCACCGAAAACGGCTACCTGGTCGATCAGAGCGAGTGGAACGAAGATGTCGCCAAGGTTATCGCCGAAGCGGAAGGCGTTACCCTCTCCGAAAAAAGCTGGGACATCATCAACTACCTGCGCGACGAATACCTCAACAATGGTGGCAACCAGCCCAACGAGCGCAATATGGTAAAACACTTCAAGGGAGTCTGGACCGACCTCCCCAAGGTAGATGCCAAAGCCCTCTATATCCATTTCCCGAAAGGTCCCGCTAAGCAGGCCAGCAAGGTCGCAGGACTGCCCGAGACCAAGCGCAAGGGCGGCTACTAAGCCTCCAGCATACCGCGCCGAAAAAGGGGCTTCGCAGCCCCTTTTTTTGTGCCTAAGACAAACTCAGCCCCATCAAACACCTCACTGATCTTCAGCAGTCACACTACGTTTAACAGCCCCGGCATCTGCAACAATACGCTCAACCCTCCACCTGCAGCAGCAGACTCTCCAGTCGCTCTTCCCGGAGCGGAAACTCGACAACACCAAATATCGAATAACGTTTCATCACCTGCTCCAGCTTCGGCCGGTACTGCGGCTCGATCAGGACGATCACCTTGGCATCTGCACAATAGCGCTGCAGGCTGGCGAGCAACGACTCCAGGTTGCTCATACGGTCGCGGAACTGCGGATCAGAATAGAACTCAGCCACCACTACCGCCGGCCGATGCCGTTTCAACCAGGCCTGCGCCTTGCGCACCGAGTTAACCATCTCCACCGCATAACCGTGACGCTGATAGAGTGGCACGAAGTTGGGGTATCCCCCCAGTTCTACCAACACCAGCAATTCCCGCTTATTCATACGCTTGATTTTCTCCACGTCTGATCGGAGTATGCGCGCAACTCCCGGTCTACAAAGTTAAAGGGCGAATCATGTTACTGAATCTGATCATTGGCGACTATTCGATGAACCTTGAGATCCCCGAGGGATATCAAGAGAAGATGGCAGACGCCTTCGACAAGATGGACAAGGATATGGACAACGGCCGGCGCCTGGGACAGACCTGGCTAAAGCAGCCCGATCAACAGCAGCGTTGCCAGATCGCCGCCGACAAACTGCTGGCCGCCATCGAGACCCATAACGAAAACCTGGCGCTGCTGATGGGCGGCTACATCACCAGCCGCATGCCGGAGATCCGCCAGATCCGTATCGACAACAACGGCGAACCGCAGGAAACCAGCTTCAGCTGATCGACCATGGAACTCCCCCTCGCGATTGCCGCCATCACCGCCCTCGCCGGCTTGGTGCAGGGGCTGTCCGGGTTTGGTTCCGCGCTGGTGGCGGTGCCGCTGATGAGCCTGCTGCTACCGATGGAGCAGGTGGTACCACTGATGGTGCTGCTGGGCATCGGCATGTCGAGCCTGAATCTGCTCCACCTGCGCCGCAGCCTGAGCCTGAAGCCGGTGCTGCCGCTGATCGGCGGCTATCTGCTCGGCACCCCGCTCGGCCTCTACTTTCTGATCGACGCACCCGAGGTCTGGGTGAAACTCACCCTGGGGCTCTTCCTCAGCGGCTATGCAGCCCTCTCGTTGGCTGGACGAACGCTGCAACCTGCCTGGCTCAGGTACCATCCGATCGGCATCGGCACCGGTTCCGGCGCGCTGGGGGCCGCCTTCAGCACCAACGGGCCACCGGTGATCTTGCATGTAGCGGCCCAGCAGTGGTCCGCCGACCAGCAGAAGGCCGCACTGAGTCTCTTCTTTGTCGCTGCAGGTCTGATCACCGCCAGCGCCCACGGCATCAGCGGGCTGCTCAACCTTAAAGTCGCCGAACAGGCGCTGATGGCGCTGCCGATGCTGATCACCGGCACCTGGCTCGGCATCACGCTCTATCGCCGCCTCGACGATCACAACTACCGCCGGCTGACCTTTCTGCTGGTGCTAGCGATGGGGCTGCTGATGAGCGCAGGCGCTATCGAGATGCTCTATCAGAGGTGATTTGACCCGATCAGCTGTTGGATCGCACTGGCCGCCTCGCTTCCCTGTTGCTGGTAAAGCTGCAGTGACTCCATCGCGATCCGCTCCCAGTGTGCCTGCCCCATGCGGGCGACCACCGCCAGCGGCTCCGTGCCCCCCGCACTGCGCCACTCCTCATAGGCCTTGAGCGCACCAGGAAAAAGCTCCCGACGCATCCCGCCGAGGTTGCCGAACCAGAAGTGGATCGAGGCCGCCTGCCCCTGCGCGATCAGACCCGGCAGGCTGCTGCTGCAGTCGGACCAGTGGTCCCGCACCGCACGCAGCATCAGTTCCGCCGGGGTGAAACTGAGTGCCATCAGCATCTCACCCCATGACTCGCCCAGCGCCTCGCCGACCCGGCACTCCCCCTGCTCATGCAACAGCACCATCTCGATCTCGCATTCCACCATTGCATCCAGTGAGGACTCCAGTTCCTGCTCGAAATCGTAGCAGGCGAAGGCGCGGCCGAGGGCATTGTCGGGTCGGTGCCAGCGCCAGCTCTCCAGCTTCTCCCACAATAGCCTGCGCAACGACTCACGACGCAGAAAGATCTGCCGCCCCAGGCTCATCGCCGCCGGTGCGCTCAGATCCCGCGCCAACTCACGTCCGGAGACTAGTAACGACATCCCCTGCGGCTGTTCGTACCGCTCCAGCTGGGCGAGAAAGAAGTGCGGTTTGTTCTTGATGCCGTAGCCGGCACTGTAGACCAACCCCTCGGCATGCAACTGCTGGTTGATCGACTCCACCTCGAAGGGGGCATACTCACCACCGTTAATCGGCAACGACCGATACTCCGCCTCAGCCAGTGTCTCCCAGAGGGACTCCCGTTCGGCGAGCCACTCCCCCACCTCCTCCTTCGGCAACTGCTCGGCATAACCCAGCCCCTTCTCCCAGCGAAAATACTCACGCATCTTCATCAGGTAGGTGCAGAGTCCGTAGTCGCCGCCGTGGCGCGCGTCGGAGATATGGCAGTTGTACTGTACCGCCTGGCTGAGCTGTTGCAGAGACATAACCAGAGAATCCTCGGTAAGATCAACCCACCTTATTCACGCTGGCGCCAGATCCCACGATCCAGCACAAATAAGGCGGATTCAAACCATTGAAATCGACCCTTATCCCAGTAGAATACTTGGGTATTTGAAGCAACCTAACATGCTGTCCCGACCTCAGCCAAGCTGAATTTCCCGCTGATTTCCAGCGGAATCGCATCGCATGCGGGCCGACAGCATCTTGCCAAGCAGTAACCGGAGATCCCTTTTGGCCATCAGAATCAAAAGCCAATGGCACGACGAAGACGCCACCCGCTCCCCCGGAGAGATCGGCGCCGCCACCGCTTTCATCGCCTGGCGCATCGCCCTCGACAAGGCGATCACCCTGCACGGCGAACACTTCATCTATGACTCGGATCTGCAGCGCCTTGGCGTGATCGCTGAATATCTGGCCTTCGAGGTGCAGGTCGTGGATCGCATCATCCATCCACAATTCGATGCGGAGGGACGCCGCGAGCTGATCACCGCACTGGTGATGAAACTCGCCGACCACTACCAGGACAACGCCCGTGACCTGCTCGGCGAGGGCGATCACGCCAACCGCTTTATCAGCCTGTTCAACCAGCGCTCCGGTGAGTATGCCGAGTTCAGTTTCAGCGATACAGGCCCCTCCTATCCCTTCTTCCGTCACCTCGGTTTCGAGATCCAGCAGCTCATGGGTGACGAGCAGAAGAACCGCTGGGTGATCGATCAGGTGATGGACAAGGATGGCCCGGAAGTCTACAAGCAGCTCTCCCGGGCGACCCGCAACCTACTCGACTGAGTTCCCAGCCATCACAACTTCTCCCGCAACGCTTCCCCTTTGAAGGACCCTCTATGCGCCCAGCCCAGCTGTCAACTATCCTCAAGCAGGAGTTCAAAAGCACCCGCCACGGCCACCACACCCCTGTGATGTTGTGGGGCCCGCCCGGGGTAGGCAAATCCGATATGGTGCGCCAAGTGGCGCAAGAGCACGGCGCGCCGGTGATCGACATCCGTCTGTCGCAGATGGAGCCCAGCGACCTGCGCGGCATCCCGTTCCGCATCGACGGTCATGTCAACTGGGCGATCCCATCGATCCTGCCCGATGCTGAGCGCCACGGCGACGCAGGCATCCTGTTTCTCGACGAGATCACCTCCGCACCACCCACCGTCTCTGCCGCCGCCTACCAGCTTATCCTCGACCGTCGACTGGGCGAATACCAGGTGCCGGAGGGCTGGGCGATCTTCGCCGCCGGCAACCGCCAGGGCGACCGCGGCGTCACCTACAGCATGCCGGCGCCACTCGCCAACCGCTTCTCCCACTTCGAGGTGGAGACCCACCTCGACGACTGGGTGCTGTGGGCCTACCGCCACAACATCGATGAACGGGTGATCGGCTTCCTACGCTTCCGTCCGGAGCTGCTGTTCGACTTCGACCCAACCCACAATCCGGTCGCCTTTCCCTCTCCGCGCTCCTGGGAGTTCGCCCACCGCGGTCTGCAGAAATTTTCCAGCCATCCGGACCTGCTGCAGGGCACCCTGCAGGCCTGTGTCGGGCCGGCCGCCGGTATCGAGCTGACCGCCTTCGTCAACAGCCTCGACAAGATGCCCGACCTGGATGCGATCCTCGCTGGCGAAGAGGTGGCGGTGCCGGAGGAGATCGACCTGCAGTACGCGGTCGCCGCCGCCCTGGTGGGGCGTGCGATCCGCGCCCAAGAGAGCGGCGCAGAGATCGAAGTGATGGGGCGCATCCTCGACTATGCGCAGCGCTTTCCACAGCGTGAGATGGGAGTAATGCTGGTATCCGACATGCACCGCGCGATCGGCGAGACGTTGTTCAGCGTGCCCCAGTTCGGCGACTGGGCACAGGCGATCTCCGATGTGATGCTTTACGAATAAATTTTAACCAGCAAATATGGATATCGAAAAGATCGAGACCAAGCTGGCCGCGGCCCGCACCAAGCTAATCCTCGATAAGCCGTTCCTCGGTGCGCTGGTGATGCGCCTGCCGTTACAGGCGGCCGATCCCGACTGGTGCCCAGCCACCGCTACCGACGCGCGCAAGTTCTACTACAATCCGGAGTTCATCGACTGTCTGAGCCTGGATGAGACTCAGTTCATGCTCGCCCACGAGGCGCTGCACTGTGCGCTGTCGCACTTCGCGCGTCGCCAGCACCGCACCAAGCTGCACTGGGACATGGCCTGTGACTACGCCATCAACCCGCTGCTGATCGACGACGGCCTCAAGCCACCGCCTGGTTCGCTCTATCTAACCCAGTTCAAGGGCATGACAGCAGAGGAGATCTACCCCTGCCTCGACGAGAAGGATGACGAGCAGCCGCTCGACAACCATGTCTACGACCAGGACAACACCAAGAACCGCAGCAGTGGCAAAAACGAGAAAGATCTGCAGCAGGACAAGACGGAGCAGACAGACTCGCGGACCCCAGACCAGCAGCCTAGCGATGGCGGTGCCGAACAGCCCGAGCCACTCACTCCGGATGAGGCGGAGACCCTCAACATCCAGTGGCAGCAGCGCCTCGCCGGTGCCGCCCAGCAAGCGATGCAGGCGGGCAAGATGGGGGGCGAGATGGCACGCATGGTGGATCACCTGCTGCAACCGCAGCTGCCCTGGCGGATGCTGCTGGCGCGTTATATGACCGCCATGGCGCGGGATGACTTCAGCTACATGCGGCCCTCCCGCCGCGAAGGGGCGTTCATTCTGCCGAGCCTACGCAGCAACCAGGTGGAACTGGTGGTGGCGCTCGACACCTCCGGCTCCATCAGCAACGCCGAGATCACCGAGTTTCTCGCCGAAGTCAACGCCCTCAAAGGCCAGATGCGTGCCTGCATCACCCTGCTTGCCTGCGATTCACAGCTCGCCGAAGGTGCTCCCTGGCACTACGAAAGCTGGGACGAGTTCACCCTGCCGGAACAGATCCAGGGCGGTGGCGGCACCGATTTCCGCCCGGTGTTCAAGTGGATCAGCGAGCAGCCCCAGCGCCCCGATCTGCTGGTCTACTTCACCGATGCAGAGGGCGCCTTCCCCAAGCAGGAGCCGGGCTATCCGGTGATCTGGCTGGTCAAGGGCAAGACTAAACCCCCCTGGGGTGAGCGCATTCAGCTCAACTAACGTCCTGGCACATCACGGGATTTGTCCCTCTCCCTGCCATCTGTTACTTTTGCGCGGCAGTTTTACCATTCCGCCAGTCATCTCCCCTTCGCTTCCAGATTCGCCAGCCCGCGCTATCCCGACTCTGCCAGCTTCAAGCCGATGCAGCGGTACAACACCATTTGGAGACAACCATGAGCCAGGCACAGAACGGCGACAGCGTAAAGATTCACTACACCGGCACCCTCGATGACGGCACCCAGTTCGACAGTTCCGAAGGCCAGGAGCCACTCGAGTTTCAGATCGGCAGCGGCATGGTGATCCCCGGCTTCGATAGCGCCGTCAGCGGCATGAGCATCGGCGAAAAAAAGAGCGTGCGGATCCCGGCTGAGGAGGCCTACGGTGAGCGTGACGATGAGCTGGTTCACAATGTACCACGCGACGCCCTGCCCGATGATATGGAGGTAGAGGTCGGCATGCCACTGCAGGCGCAGAGCCCGGATGGCCAGGTGGTGCAGATGACGGTGGTGGAGATGGATGATAGCTCGATCCGTGTTGATGCCAACCACCCGCTGGCGGGCCAGGCTCTCACCTTCGCCATCGAACTGGTATCGATCAACTAACAGCCCTTAAGCTGGCACCCCTGCNAGCCGTCAGGGGTTTTGCCAGGCCAGATTTCAAGATCAGACGGAACTCCCGCCGCCGGATAGACTCCATAAGGTTCATGAAACGATTCACCAGCCCATCCATTCCGCTGCTGCTGGCGCTCATCACGGCCCTGTTCGCTGCCGTCGTCTCGCTCAGCTTCGCCGCCGATGGCGATCTCGCGCCAGCGCCGGGGGGGATCCTGCTGCCGGAACTGGGCTCACCCTCGGATCAATATCTGACTCCGGCCGATGAGACGCGTCTGGGCCGGGAGTTCATAAAAAACGTTCGGGAAACCCAGGACGTAGTGGATGAGCCGCTGATCGACGAATATATCCAGTCGATGGGGCGACAGCTGGTCGAACAGAGTGATGCAGCGGGCGGCCAGTTCCACTTCTTTGTTATCCGCTCACCGGTCATCAACGCCTTTGCCGGTCCGGGAGGCTACATCGGCATCTACAGCGGGCTGATCCTGGCCAGCCAGAGCGAGAGCGAGCTCGCCTCGGTGGTCGCCCATGAGATCGCCCACGTCACCCAGAAACATCTGCTACGCGCTTTCGATGCAGCCAACCGGATGAGCGGTAAGACCGCCGCACTGCTGCTCGCCGCGGTGCTGATCGGAGCCAGTGCATCGGGCGAGGCGGGTATGGCTATCGCCGCCGGAGCACAGGCGAACGCCCTGCAGCAGCAAATCAACTTCACTCGCAGCAACGAGCAGGAGGCGGACCATGTGGGCATAGGCCTGTTGGCCGACGCCAGCTTCGATCCGCGTTCGATGCCAATCTTTTTCGAGCGCCTGACCGATGCCAGCCGCCTCTACGAAAACGGCATCCCAGAGATCCTGCGCACCCACCCGGTCACCACCAACCGTATCGCCGATGCACTGAACCGGGCAGATACCTACCCCTATCGCCAGTACACCAGCAGCCATCGCTACTATCTGGTGCGGGAAATGCTGCGGGTCAGCCACTATGATAAGCCGGCCGACGCCGTCAAATACTATGCGGAAGGCCTGAAGCAAGAGCGTTATCTCAACCAGGAGGCGCACCGTTTTGGTTATGTGCTGGCACTGCTGCAAGCCGGCAATCCCGACCAAGCGGAGAAGATGCTACAGCCACTGCTGAAACAGCGTCCCACTGAAACCAGCTATATCCAGGTGCAGGCCCGCATCGCCCTCGCCCGGAGGGAGATGGAGCAGGCTCTACAGACTTTGCAGACAGCCTACCTGCTGCTACCGAACGACTACCCGCTGGCAATTCACTATGCGGAGACTCTGCTCAAGGCGGGAAAACAGAGCGAGGTCGATAAGGTTATCGATCAACTGCGCGCGCTTCGTCCCCGGGAACCGCGCCTGTTGCGACTTGCCGCCCGCGCCGCACAGGCCCGGGGCAAACAGACTGAATCTCACCGGCAGCTTGCCGAGGCTATGTCTTCGAAGGGGATCTGGCTGCCGCCATCAACCAGCTCGAGATTGCCCTGAAGCAACCCGACAAGGGGGATTTTTATCTTCAGTCACAGCTTGAGGCCCGCCTGCAGGAACTGCAGCAACGACACTCGGAAGCACAGGCCAAATCTCAATGATCTCCGTTGCAGGATAAAACACAAACAAGCATTACGGTTAACCATTAGGCGGTCCACAGCAAACCCATCCGAGGCCTGCGGAAGTACTGCCGCAAACATTATAAACCACTAATATATAGGCAATTTTTACTTGCCATCACCTGAAGTTAGGGTATTCTTACCGCCTACCTTGACAAGGTGATACAGGCAGCGGTCGCGAAAAACAGAAGCGATAACAGACCCCACCTGTGTGAGAAAAAAACCGCTTTCCCAACAAGTGAAACTTTAGACGCCAATCAGGCTCCAAATACAGCAGTACCGATATGCTTATGCGCCTCTCGAGGGCATACGCGCTTGTCGGAGAGTGGATATTTATCGCCCCCTAATCTTCTCAGTCAGGAGAATTATTGATGAGTACCGACATGAAACGCAGGATCTTCCTCAAAGGATCACTGGCTGCCGGCGCAGTAGGCATGGCTGCAGGCGCGGGCCTGCTGATGCCGCAGCAAGTGCTGGCCGCCTGGCCCTCAGCCGCTTTTGAAGCAAAGGAAGTTCCGGCAGCACTCAGCGCTCTGATGGGATCAGACACCAGCGAGCCTTCCACCGATATCCGGGTCAAGGCCCCGGACATCGCAGAGAACGGTGCCGTAGTACCTGTCACCGTTGAGACTAGCATCGGCGGCGTGGAATCTATCGCCATCATCGCCTCCAACAACCCGGTACCTCTGGTTGCCTCCTTCAACCTTGGACAGGGCGCAAGCGGTTTCGTCTCCACCCGTATCAAGATGGGCAAGACCGGCGATGTGATCGGTGTTGTCAAAGCTGGCGGCAAGCTCTACAGCGCACGCAAGGGCGTGAAGGTCACCATCGGCGGTTGCGGCGGTTAAGCCCCACAACAGCATCGGAAGAACAGATACAGAGGTATAGAGAAAAATGGCGAAATCTAGCATCAAGATCCGGGCTAAGGCCAAGGGTGACGTCACCACTGTGAAGACCCTGATGACCCACCCGATGGAGACCGGCGGTCGCAAGGACAAGAAGACCGGCAAACTGATCCCGGCCCACTTTATCCAGGAAATCACATGCAAGCACAAGGGGAATACCGTGATAGCCGCACTGTTCAGTGGCGGTGTATCCAAAAACCCCTATCTCTCTTTCAAGTTTACCGGTGGCGCCAAGGGCGATGAAATCGAGTTAAGCTGGAGCGATAACAAAGGCGGCAGCGACAGCAAGGTCGCAAAGATCAAATAAGATCCACTCTGACCGCTTACGAAGCCGGCGAAGTCTTACAGCATCGCCGGCTTTTTCGTGCCCGCTAGAGAAGTGAAATGGTGGAATCGGCAGGGTCGGCGAGAGACGCCCACCGTCACAATCAAGCCTGACTGTTGCGGTGCAGCATCACGATCAGATCGGCCTCCCCGCCACTGATCCCCAACTCATTGACCAGTTGCTCTGCACTAGCCCCCTGCTGCACCAGGCGAATCGCCTCCGCATAGGGGGGATGATCGCCAGCCTTGTTGTGTTCAATGGTCTCCTGGCGCTCTTCTAGATCACGCCCGCGGCGCTCCAGCCGGATTACCCGCTTATCCACACCCACTGCACTGGAACAGAGCGCGCCAACAGACTGTTTGAGGGTCTCAACCTCACCTCTCAGGGATGATAATTCATTGCGGAAACGACGTCCGGTCACAAGCAACGCCACCCCCCCTGCCAGAATGATCAGAAGGCACAAAACGACCGCAGCAATTGCAATGCTGCTGTCAACCATCAAGCATACTCATCGATATGAGGCTTCCCATTATCATTCTGCTCATCGGACTGGCGCTTGGGTCGGCGATCTTTTCTCTCCTCGGGAGGTCTGGGCTTCTCCCGCTTCTCCGGTCTTTTCGCCGGAGTGATAGGATAGAGCGGATTTAACGGGTTCTGTTCACCAATTTCAGGCATAACGATGTCCCCCTCCCCTCTTACGCAGAACTATCTTTTCACTACCCGACACTATAGTGGCTCAAGAGGATGATTCAATGCGCTGGCCTGACGTCTCCAGGGGCCGGCATCAGAAGGCTTTGATCGCGGCCCACTCCTGATCGGTAAGGAGTTTGTTCAGATCGACCAGGATAAGCAGGCGGTTCTCCTGTGTTACTACCCCTTGAATGTAGCGCGAACTCTCCTCACTACCGACATTCGGTGCCGCATCAATCTCCGTCTCGCGCAGTTCGACCACTTCGGCTACAGAATCGACCAGGATACCTACCACCTGTTTTTCCGACTCGATAATAATAATGCGGCTAGCATCATCCACCTCATGGGGGGGCAACCCAAAACGACTCCTCGTATCGATCACTGTTACCACATTGCCACGAAGGTTAATGATGCCAAGTACAAATGATGGTGCTCCAGGAACCGGGGCTATCTCGGAAACGCGGAGCACCTCCTGCACCTTCATCACATTGATGCCGTAGCTCTCATCCATCAGACGAAAGGTCACCAACTGAATCACTGCATCGTTGAATTCACTTTCTGCTGCCATTTCGTTCATTGCCTTACCTCACACCCATCGTTTCGACGAGTTGAATCTATAAATCTGCAAGATGACAAACCGGTGAGCCGATCAACCATTGATCATGCCCACCAGCCCATCCACTTCCAACAGCACAACAAGTTGTTCAATCATCACGCCCGCCATCCAGATACGACGACTTGCCTCTCGTGCCCAACAAACATCGCCCCTGACCAGAGTTGTCGTTTCACAGACCCTGTCCACCACCAGGCCGATTCGCCCCTCATCCACCAGAAGCAGATAACCCTTTGAGCACTCTCCTCCAGACCGCTCCGGCATGATCAGCTGTGCCGTATCAATAATCCCAACCAGTTCATCTCGTCTCATCAGCACACCGAGCATCCATTTCGGTTGCTTCGGAACAGCGGCACACTGGCCATCCCAGGCCGCGACTTCACTGAGACAAACCAGTGGTACAGCCAGTGAGACGCCCTCCACCTCAAACAGGAGTGTCTGAAACGGTGTTTTCGACCAATTCGGCGAAAACCGCAGCCCTTCTGATGGACTGGGGACAGCATCCAGCACCTCGACTTCAACAGGCGATGGGGCTTGCAGCAGCTCATCCACCTCCGCCAGCAACATATCGAGGTAGCTGGTCAGGGCCAGATCTTTTTCAGCCAAACCGACAACTGGCTGTTCGTATTCAACCGACCTGATCATCTGGTACCGGCCCGGGAGAGCGGCTCCCCTTCACGCTGAAGTTCCTGCAGCAACTCCGTGTAGGCGGCAACACTGCGGCAATTAGGATCAAACATCGATGGCGGCATACCCGCCCGGCTCGCCTCCCGCAAACGGGTGTCGACCGGAATCAGGCTCTGCCAGAGATGCTCCTTATATGTCTCACGCAACACCTTCAGGCTCTCCACAGAAGCCCGCGTGCGTACGTCATACATGGTGGGAACAATAGTGTAGGGAAGCGGCGTGGCGCGTGCTTTCAGTACCATCCGCAGGGTATGCAGCATACGCTCCAGCCCTTTCAGGGCGAGAAACTCGGTCTGCACCGGAATGATCAAATGTTCACAGGCGGCGAGTGCATTGATCATCAGTATTCCCAGGATGGGGGGGCAATCGATCACCACATAATCATAGCGGTCGTGCAGGCGTGCCAATGCATTGTTGAGCACCAGCCCCATGCCATCCAGCCTGCCCGCCTGACGGTCCAGGGTTGCAAGCACCATCGCAGCGGGGATCAGATCTAGCCCTTCGGTGCCAGTGTTATAGATCAGGCTGGCGGGGTCCACATCTCGCTTGTCCGCCACCGCCTTGAACAACGAGTAGACACTCTCATCGACCATCTCGGGATCGTAGCGAAAGTAGCTGGTCAACGAACCATGGGGATCGATATCGAGCATCAGGGTACGCAGTCCCCAGTTGGCAAGCAGTCCGGCGATGCTGACGGCGGTGGTGGTCTTACCCACCCCCCCCTTCTGGTTGGCGACCGTCCAGACTTTCACCGCCCTGTACCCAGCCTGCCGAACATTAGATCCGACTCCATACCCTGACCGATGATCACCAGGGTCACGCGCCGATTTTTCTGCCGACCCGCTTCACTAGTGTTGTCCGCAATCGGATGGTATTCACCAAAGCCGATCGCCGCCAACCGCTTCGGCTCCACTCCCAGCCGGCTGATCAGATCCACCACACTCGCTGCACGGGCTGCGGAGAGCGCCCAGTTCGACGGGAACTCATTGGTCCGGATAGGGCGGTTATCAGTATAGCCTTCAACCCAGACCCGGTTTGGTAGTACGCCGATAATCTTGCTGATATCCCTGAGCACTTTCAGCGCCACTCGCGACAACTCTGCACTACCGCTGGGAAACAGCAGTTTGTTCTTCATATCCACCAGCACACGACCATCTTTGTAGTCGACATCGATCAACTCTGCTTCCACATAAGGGGCTAACATATCCCCGATAGCTGCGCTGAGATATTGCAATCGCTGGGCCTCGCTCAACCCTCCTTTCGCTTTGTCGCTCTCCGCCAGCAGACTGCGATGCGGATTGACCGGCTCGCTGCCCGACTCCTCATAGGTGCCCGGGCCAAGTTTCACGTCAGTCTCGATCAGCGCGCTCTTCTGACCCACAGCATCGGCTGTGCCCTGATCCCGCTTCAACTCGCCCAACTGGATCGGTTCCAACGTGCGCCCCGCCTCTTTGAAGGCTTGGGAGAGAGTATTGGAGAGCACCCGATATTTGCCCTCATTTACCGATGAGAGCGAATACATGACCACAAAAAAGGCGAATAGTAGGGTAATGAAGTCGGCATAGGAGACGATCCACCGCTCGTGATGGACAGGCTCCTCTACTCTCTTGCGTCTGCTGCGTGCCATCGAATTATCTCATCAGAGAAAAGCTGTCAGTTTCATCTCAATATTGCGTGGGTTTTCACCCTCAGCAATCGCCACTACCCCTTCGATCACCATCTCCCTGTATTTGCTGTTGTAGGCAGCCAGAGTCTTGAGTTTTGCCGCAATCGGCAGCAACACCAGATTGGCCAGCCCAACACCGTAGATGGTGGCCACGAAGGCGGTAGCGATACCACTGCCAAGCTTGCTCGGGTCGGCCAGATTCTGCATCACATGGATCAGGCCCATCACCGCTCCAATAATGCCAATCGTCGGCGAGTAACCACCCATCCCCTCAAACACCTTGGCTGCCTGGAGATCGTGCAGTTCTGTGGCATCCACCTCCATCTCCAGGATGGAACGAATCACCTCAGGCTCGCCGCCATCGACCATCAGTTGCATACCTTTGCGCATGAAAGGATCGGGCTCCTCCTCTGCAACGCGCTCCAATCCGAGCAGCCCCTCCTTGCGTGCAATATTGCTCCACGCCACCATTTTCCTGATGGTGGCGCTCATGTCGTTGTGACGCGTCAGAAACACCCGGCCGGTAAGGCGTATCGCATGGGAAAATACGTTCATTGGTGTCTGCAGCAGAATCGCACCGACAGTGCCTCCGATCACGATCACCATCGCTGGCCCATTCAGCAGGGCGTCGATGTGCCCCCCATCGAGCCAGTTACCACCGATAATCGCCATGAAAGCGATGATCAGGCCAACAAAACTGAGGATATCCGGCCTCATCTAGACCTCTCCTCGGCCCCACACTCCATCACGACATGCATACCAAGCAGCATGCCCACCTCAACACAACGATGGGCTTCGAAAGATGTGAGATATTTGGAGCGCAACACCATGTTCACTACCTGCCTCTCTCTCCAGATACATCAGTCCCGATACCCTGGTCTACCTGTCTGGCATGGCAGCAGCTTCAGAATTTTCTGGCGTACTTGCGCATCAGCCCGGGCATGTCGAGTATCAATGCGATCTTGCCATCACCCGTGATGGTGGCACCGGCCATGCCTTCCATACCCTGCAGCATGGCGCCAAGTGGTTTGATCACCACCTCTTCCTGACCGATAAGGTCATCCACTACCAGCCCCACCTGAATGTTGCCGATATTGACCACCACCACATGACCGAGCCCACGCTCCTTATCTCTTGGTGGGGCCGTGGGCACCAGCCACTCCCGTAGATAGAACAACGGCAGCGCACGCTCACGCACCATGATCGTGAGCTGACCATCCACCACATTGGTCCGTTTCAGATCCAGATTGAAGATCTCCACCACATTAGCCAACGGCAGAGCAAACGGCTGGGTACTGAGTATCACCATCAAGGTAGGCAGAATCGCCAGGGTCAGCGGCAACTTGATGGTGATCACGCTACCGCGCCCCAACTCTGAATCGATCTCCACTGAGCCGTTCATCTGCGCAATCCGCGTCTTCACCACATCCATTCCCACACCACGTCCGGAGACATCCGATATCTCGGTCTTGGTGGAAAACCCAGGCTGGAAGATCAGGTTGAAACATTCCCTGTCATCGAGCCGGGAGGCACTCTCCTGGTCCATCAGACCCTTCTCCACCACCTTGCGGCGAAGCACATCGGGATCCATCCCGTGACCATCATCGCTGATCGAGAGCAGGATGTGGTCACCCTCCTGCGCAGCTGCCAACTGCACTGTGCCACGTCTCGGCTTACCCATACGCTCCCGCTCTTCCGGCTGCTCAATACCGTGATCCACCGAGTTTCTTACCAGATGGACCAGCGGGTCGGCGAGCGCCTCCACCAGATTTTTATCCAGGTCGGTATCCTCGCCAACCATCTCCAGATCGATCTCCTTTTTCAGGCTGCGAGCCAGATCCCTAACCACCCTGGGAAAACGGCCAAACACCTTTTTGATCGGCTGCATGCGGGTCTTCATCACCGACAGCTGCAAATCCGAGGTCACCACATCAAGATTGCTCACCGCATTCGCCAGCTCTTCATCATTCAGCGTCGCCTTTAGTGTGGCCAGTCGATTGCGTACCAATACAAGCTCGCCCACCATATTCATGATGTCATCCAGGCGTTGCGTATCGACGCGAACCGTGGTCTCCGCCTTGGCGGGTTTAGTCTTCGGGACTGCTGGCGCGGATCCGGGCTTTGTCTTTGGTTCCGGCTCTGTTTTCTTAGGTTCTGCAGCCTGTTGCGGCTTGGGGCTTGCCACCTGCTGAGGCGCAGCATCTGTCTTCGGCACCACGGGCTGTTCCGGGCTGGCTGCGGTAGCCGCCGAAGCGCCGGCAAACTTCCCCTTGCCGTGCAGCTCGTCCAGCAGGGCCTCAAACTCCTCCTCGGTGATCTCATCAGCGCCGACAGAAACTGTCTGAGCGGAAGCGGGTGGCTTGAACTTGCCCTTGCCGTGCAGTTCATCGAGTAGGTTGTCGAACTCCTGTTCGGTTATCGAATCTGACTCAGCTACCGATTTTTCCTCACCGGGCACAGCGGCAGTGGGCATCCCGGTGAATTTACCTTTGCCATGCAGTTCATCCAGCAGATTATCGAACTCATCCTCAGTGATCTTGTCGTTGCCATTGGGTGTGGCAGCGTGTGCGGGCTCCTGAATCGACTCAAGCAGCTCTTCAAATTCTGCATCGGAGAGTTCACCCTTCTTAGCTGTCGCGGGCGCCACACTCTCTGCAGGTGCAGCTGCTTGGGCCTGGGAACTCTCCTCTCCGGAAGACTTGGCTTGAGCCCCGGCTTCAGCTTCGGGAACAGAAAAACTGTGCAGACTCTGGATCAGCGCCGGGGCTGCATGCTCTGGTTCGATGCCGTTCCGTACGCTGTCAAACATCTCGTTGACAACATCCAGTGCGTTCAAGACCACATCCATCAGATTGGCATCGATGCTGCGTTGCCCCTGGCGCAGCACGTTGAAAACATCCTCAGCCCGATGGCAGACTTCGACCAAGGCCTCGATACCGAGGAAGCCTGCACCTCCCTTGATGGTATGAAAACCACGAAATACCGCATTCAGCAGGTCATAGTCTTCCGGCCGCTGCTCCAGATCCACCAGCTGCTCGCTCAGCTGCTCCAGAATCTCTCCTGCCTCTACCAGGAAATCCTGCAGTATTTCATCATTTACATCGATCGCCATGCTTTGCTCCCGAAGCCCGCTGACACCTTCAAAAACTTTCCTAGTTCCACATGCAGGTGTGTCGGCAACTCAACGCAGAACTAAAATCCGAGGCTTGAAAGCAGGTCGTCCACCTCATCCTGACCGTTCACCACATCCCCTTGATCCACCCCAGGCACCACAGGCCCTTCAAGCTTCTCTGGCTGCTGTTCCCGTTTTACCTCCATCCGCTGGCCGGTAATCCGCACCAGCATCACCAGACGCTGCTCCAGATCCTGCACCAGATCGATCACCTTCTTGATGATCTGCCCGGTCAGATCCTGAAAGTCCTGCGCCATCAATACCTCTGAGATGTTTTCATGCAGGGCGGCGGCACTGCAGGCTGACTCTTTTAGAAAACCATCAAGCGCCAAGCTGAGTTCCTGAAATTCGTCCTTGTTCAGCTGTCGAGAACGGAATTTATCCCACTCTCCTGCAAGCTGTTTCGCCCGCCCTTCCATCTCAGCCACCAGCGGCAGGCTCTTCTCAACAGCCGTCAAAGTGCGGTCCGCCGATTGTTGCGTCATGGTAATGACATAGCTGAGACGCTCTTTGGCATCGGGGATGTCGATCTCGGTCAGCTCCGCCATACGGGCGTCCAGCAGAAAGCCGTTGATCGCTTCGTGAAGTTCGCGCGTTAGACGGCCAACCTCTTGAAATAGCTCGCTCTCTCTTCCCAGCGACAGCTCTGCGATGAGCTGCTCGGCCTCCTGATTTTTCCCTGCCTCAAGCATTTCGACCAAAGCACGTGCCGTCTCCAGACGAGCAGTACCAATATCCGGTGTTTCCTGCATCTGGTCTCTCCCGACTAGGGCCTGCTATACCGACAAAATGGACGCAAACGACACATTCGCCAACGCTAGCTGTCCCTGGAGTACATCAACCTTCGATACGTTCGAAGATTTTGTTGATCTTTTCTTCCAAAGTCGCTGCGGTAAATGGCTTAACCACATAGCCGTTGACCCCCGCCTGCGCTGCTTCGATGATCTGCTCTCGCTTCGATTCGGCAGTCACCATCAATACCGGCAAAGCGGCAAGCTTGGCATCGGCACGCACCGCTTTGAGAAGATCGATGCCGGTCATGCCTGGCATGTTCCAGTCACTAACCAGGAAATCGAAGTTCCCGTTCTGCAGCATCGGTAACGCGGTGGTCCCGTCATCGGCCTCATGGGTATTGGTAAAACCCAGATCCCGTAACAGGTTCTTGATGATGCGCCTCATGGTGGAGAAGTCGTCCACAATGAGAATCTTCATATTTTTATCCAAGGCAACCTCCCATCACTGTGTCGCCACTGTAAGACTGGAAGAAGTGCGTTGCAGCATTGACTTCCCCCCAAACCGTTCTGTTCCGACCATTGAGACTCACTCCTCTTCCACCAAAGTCAGCCACTCGCTCAGACGCGAACGCAAACGTAGCGTAGCCTGACTGTGGATCTGGCAGACCCGGGATTCACTCACACCAAGCACCTGACCTATCTCTCTCAGATTGAGTTCGTCGTCGTAATACATGGAGATCACCAGCCGTTCACGCTCCGGCAGACCGGCGATCGCCTCCGCCAGCGCATTCTTAAACGCATCTTTCTGCAGCCCTTCAAACGGCCCTTCATAGGTATTCTTGCCGGTGGCAGGGGTGATGTTGATCTCGCCGACCGCGGTCAGCTCATCCAGGCTGAAGACCCTCGAGCCGGTGGAATCCTTCAGGATCTGGTGATACTCCTTGAGTGACAGGTTGAGCGCCTCAGCCACTTCAACATCACGGGCATCCCGCCCCTCTGCATTTTCGATCTCGCGCATTGCATCAGAGACCATGCGCGCCTTGCGGTGTACCGAGCGGGGCGTCCAGTCACTGCGACGGATCTCATCGATCATCGAGCCACGAATGCGAATCCCCGCATAGGTCTCAAAACTGGCACCCTGGGTGGGGTCGTAGTTGCGACTCGCCTCCAGCAGCCCCAGCATACCCGCCTGGATCAGATCATCTGCCTGCACATTCGGCGGCAGACGGCTCATCAGATGATAGGCAATGCGCTTCACCAGCCCCGCATGCCGGGTCACCAGATCATCGTGCTCCTGATCGTTCTGAATGGCCGTGTAACTCGCCAAGCCGTTCACCTTGCACTCTCCCCGTATTGACTTGAAAACTGGATCAGACGCTCAACAAAAAACTGCAGATCACCACTAACCCCGGTGGGGAGCGGCCAAGTATCGGCCTTCTTCGCCAGATTCTTGAATGCCTGTGCAGCCTTTGAACGCGGGAAACCATCCACCACCGGCCGCTGTGCTTTGACCGCTTTGCGCAGCTGTTCGTCATAAGGAATGCTGCCCATGTAGCTAAGCATCGCATCCAGATAACGGTCGGTGACCCGACACATCTTATTGTAGAGATCACGCCCCTCCTGCACCGTTCTCACCATGTTGGCGAGCACCCGAAAACGACTGACACCGTGTTCCCGGTTGAGCAGCTTGATGATGGCGTAGGCATCGGTGATCGAGGCCGGCTCATCGCAGACCACCACCACCACCTCCTGCGCCGCACGACTAAAACTGACCACCTGGTCGGAGATCCCGGCAGCGGTATCGATCAGCAGTACATCGACATCGTTGGCCAGCTCACTGAAAGCATTGATCAGACCGACATGCTGCGCGGTACTCAGTTCGGCCATCTTTTGCACACCGGAGGCCCCTGGCACCACCTTCATGCCGTGAGGGCCGGTCACCAGGATCTCCTCCAGGCGGCGCTCGCCGCGCATCACATGGGAGAGATCGAACTCGGGATGCAAGCCGAGCATCACATCGATATTGGCCAGCCCGAGATCCGCATCCAGCAACATCACGCGCCGCCCCATCTCCGCCATCGCCACCCCCAGATTGACCGAGATATTAGTCTTGCCAACCCCACCCTTGCCGCCAGTCACGGCAATCACTCGCACCGGCTCGGGATTCACCATGCGGCGTAACCCGGCGGCTTGGTCTTCGATCTGATCAGACATGAGCATGTTCACCCGTTCCTCCAAATGCGAGAGCCAGGTAGGCCTCATCCAGCACCTCCCCTGCCTCCTGGGCGAGTTCGATGGCTTGACTGACAAGCGTGTGAGCCCTTGCCAGATGCAGATCCTCCGGCACCCGCTGCCCATCAGTGGTAAAGGCAAGCGGCAACCCGGCCTCGATCAGGGTACTGAACACCCCGCCCAGGGATGCCGCTTCATCCATCTTGGTTAACACCACCCCCACCGGATTGGCGACACGGAAGGCGTTCACCGCATGGTTCATCGCGGCACGTTGGGTGGTGGCGGAGAGGGTCAGCAGGGTCGTCACCGGATGGTTGCCGGCGGTGATCAACGACAGTCGTTCACTGAACTGCAGATCTCGCTGACTCATGCCCGCTGTATCGATTAGCACCAACCGCTTGCCTGAGAAGGTATGCAGCGCATCGCTCAATTCATCCGCGCTGGCGGCTGAACGCACCGGCACATTGAGGATCCGGCCGTAGTTATGCAGCTGCTCCTGGGCACCAATGCGATAGCTGTCACAGGTGATCAGCGCCAGACTTCTGGAACCCTGGCGCAGACAGAAATGCGCCGCCAGTTTGGCGATACTGGTGGTCTTGCCCACCCCGGTTGGCCCCACCAGGGCAATCACGCCGCCCTGCTCCAACATATCCCCATCCATCACCGGCAGTTCGCCGATGAGGTGGAACATCGCCTGCCGCCAAGCCTGCTCCGGGCTCTCCGTTGCATCGACCCGCTCGGCCAGCTTGCGGCAGAGATCGGCACTCAGCCCCAACTCCATCAGTTGCCGCATCAGCTCCTGTTTCTGCGGTGATCGCTCCCCCAAGTCACGCCAGGTCAGCTCGGAGAGCTCCAGTTCCATCATCCGACGCAGCTCGGACATCTCACGGCGCATCTCCTGCAGCAGCGGATCCTGACTCCACTCCACCCGCTTGGCCGCAGGCTGACGCTGGCGACGCAGCTGATCGAGCTTCAGTGTCTGTGCCGGCGGCTCACGCCGCTCGCCGATATAGGGTTCATTTTTAGGCACTTCCGACTGTGGCGGCCTCAGGGGGCGAACATCCGCCATCGCCGGTGGCTCAGGCTCAGGCTCGGGCGTGAATGCCGCCTCGTCGTAGTCCATCGCCGCCACCAGCTCGACACCGCCATCCACCCGCTTATTGGAGAGGATCACCGCATCTGAACCGAGCGTCTCACGCACCTTGCGCAGGGCAGTTCGCATGTCGGGAGCAAAAAACCGCTTGATCTTCATCGTCCACAATCCTTCTGGACAGGCCGTCCATTCAAAGGAACGCTAGCCTTGTGTGGCTTGCTCCCCTTTTCTGTCCCAGCCTGCCTGTTAGGTTTCCGCATGGTTTCCGCCGATAGTCGACACCACTTTCACCTGGTGGTTGTCCGGAATCTCGTTGTAGGAGAGGATGTGCATGCCCGGGGCCGCATGTTTGGCGAAGCGCGCCATCCAGGCGCGGATCGGTGCTGCCACCAACAAAATGCTCTCCATTCCTTCTGCCTCCATGCTGGAGCTGGTCTCAGCCAGCGCCGCCTGTAGCCGCTCTGCCAAGCCAGGTTCAAACCCAGCTTGCCCCTCTTCCGAGGTCTGCAACGTCTGCTGCAATATCTGTTCCAGACCCGGCTCAAGCACCGCCACGGGAATTTCCGCATTAGAACCAATGAGTTGCTGGACGATACCTCGAGAGAGCGCAACCCTGACTGCCGCCGTCAAAATGACAGGATCCTGACTTCTTGGCGCCTGGTCCGCCAAGGTTTCGGCAATCGTGCGGATGTCGCGGATCGGAATATGTTCCGCCAGCAGGTTCTGCAGGATCTTCAGCACCACACTCAAGGAGAGCAGCTTGGGTACCAGATCCTCCACCAGCTTCGGTGCGGTCTTGCCGAGCGAATCTAGCAACTGCTGCACCTCTTCATGACCCAACAACTCATGGGCCTGGTTGTGCAGGATCTCGCTCAGATGGGTCGCCACCACTGTGCTGGCATCGACCACCGTGTAGCCCAACGTCTGGGCATGGTCGCGCTGCTCATGGTCGATCCAGACCGCATCCAGACCAAAGGTGGGATCTTTGGTAGAGGTGCCCTGCAGCTCACCAAACACCCGCCCTGGATTGATCGCCAGATCACGGTCGGGAAAGATCTCCGCTTCGGCGCTGATCACGCCGTTAATGGTGATGCGATAGGCGTTGGGCGAAAGGTCCAGGTTGTCACGAATATGCACCGAGGGGATCAGGAAACCCATCTCCTGAGAGAGCTTGCGCCGCACCCCCTTGATACGATTCATCAGCTGCCCACCTTGGTTGCGATCAACCAGCGGGATCAGCCGGTAGCCCACCTCTAGGCCGATCACATCCACCGGCTGCACATCGTCCCAGGTCAGCTCGCGCTGCTCCGGTGACGGCTCCGAGGTGGCGGGCACCTGCACCTCCTCCGCCGCCTGCTGTTGGCGCTGGTGGATCATCCAGGCACCACCACCCGCTGCGGCGGCGAACAGCAAAAAGACGAAGTTAGGCATACCGGGGATGATCCCCATCAGCAACAGTACCGAGGCCGCTACCGCCAATGCCCTGGGCGAGGCGAATAGCTGAGTGATGATCTGCCCACCCACATCCTCGCTGCTGGCGACCCGAGTGACGATGATCGCCGCCGAGGTCGAAAGCAGTAGTGAGGGGATCTGTGCCACCAGACCATCACCGATGGTCAGCAACACATAGTTTTGCAGCGCCGTGGAGAAATCGAGGCCGTGCTGCGCCATGCCGATGGCGAGACCACCGATGATATTGATGAAGAGGATCAGGATGCCGGCGATGGCGTCACCCCGCACAAACTTGCTGGCGCCATCCATCGAGCCGTAGAACTCCGACTCCGACGAGATCTCGATGCGCCGTGCGCGCGCCTCATCCTGATCGATCAGCCCGGCGTTGAGATCGGCATCGATCGCCATCTGCTTGCCCGGCATCGCATCCAGGGTGAAGCGGGCGCTCACTTCCGCGACTCGACCGGCACCCTTGGTGACCACCACGAAGTTGATGATCACCAGGATCAGGAAGACCACCAGACCCACTGCATAGTTGCCGCCGATGACAAACGCGCCGAACGCCTCGATCACCTTGCCGGCCGCATCACCGCCATGATGTCCTTCCAGCAACACCACCCGGGTCGAGGCAACATTCAGCGCCAGTCGCAGCAGGGTGGCGATCAGCAGCAGGCTGGGAAACACCGCAAACTCCAGCGGCCGGCGAGTGTAGACTACCACCAGCAGCACCACCAGCGAGAGGGCAATATTGAAGCTGAAGAAGAGGTCGAGCAGGAACGGCGGCAGCGGGATCACCACCATCGCCAGCAGCATCACCACCACCAGCGGGGCACCCAGACCGTGGGCTCCCACCTGCTTCACATTATCGAGAATCGCTGTTGCGTCCATCATATCAACCTGAAATAGGGCAGCCCATGACCGCCACATCCATACCTTGCCACCACCGCATGTCGGGCACGGCCCAACCTATTTGTCCTCCACGCATCAGTCGTGCCGAAGATCTTCCGGCACCGGCAGATCCTCCGGCACCTCGGGCGGCTCACCACCAAATTCGTCATAGGCCTTCAGCTGAAACACGTAGGCGAGCAGCTTGGCGACCGCCAGATAGAGCCCGGCGGGGATCGACTCGTTCAGCTCGGTGCTGAAGTAGATAGCGCGGGCCAGCATCGGCGACTCGATGATCGGCACCTGCGACTCCCCGGCCACCTGGCGGATGTTTGACGCCACCAGTTCGCTGCCCTTGGCCACCAGCTTTGGCGCCTGCATGCGATTCTGGTCGTAGCGCAGCGCCACTGCATAGTGGGTCGGGTTGGTCACCACCACATCCGCCTTCGGCACCTCCTCCATCATGCGCCGCTGCGCCATCTCCCGCTGCAGGCTGCGGATCCGGTTCTTCACCTCGGGGCGGCCCTCGGTCTCCTTCATCTCATCGCGCACCTCCTGGCGGGTCATCTTCAACTGCCGAGTGTGATCCCAGAGTTGAAACGGCACGTCGATGGCGGCGATCAGGATCAGGGTCGAGGCGAGCAAGATCACCGACCAGCCGACCAGACTACTGATCAGATCGAAGCCCTGGTGCAGGTCCATTTCGTGCAGCTGCAGGTAGTTCTCCAGAGTGTTCCACAACAGCAAAACAGTCAGCCCGCCGATCAGCACAAACTTGGCGATCGCTTTCACCACCTCGATCAGCGCCTTGGCGGAGAACATCCGCTTGATGCCCTTCAGCGGACTCAACTTGCTCAGCTTCGGCATCAGGTTTTCACTGCTGACCGCCAACCCACCCAGTACCACCGAACTGGCCACTGCCAGCACGACCATTACCAGGAAGTAGGGAAGCAGCATCATGAAGGCGCTCTGCAGACTCTCCGTCAGGCGCACCAGCATGCTGCTGACATCGAAGATCTCCTGCCGACTGATGGTGAAGCCGCTGCTCATGATGTCACGCAGCTCCTGTGCGAAGTGACCACTCATCATCACCAGAGTGATCACCCCACCAAGGGTCACCGCCATGGTGTTGAGCTCCCGTGAGCGCGGCACCTGCCCCTTACGCCGCGAGTCGCTCATGCGTTTCGCTGTCGGTTGTTCTGTTTTTTCCTGGCCGTCCTTATTTTCGGCCATAGTTCACCTCGTTACGGCCAGCAGCCGCATTACCAGTTGGAAGCCCTCCTCCAAAATATTGGAGAAGACAGTCAGTACATTCGGCAGGGTCACCCAGACCAGTGCGAAACCAAACAGTATGGTGATCGGGAAACCCACGGAGAAGATGTTGAGTTGGGGCGCGGCGCGCATTACCACCCCCATGCCGATGTTAACCATCAACATCGCGCTGACCATCGGCAGTGCGATCAGCAGGCCGCCGGCGAACATCCGACTGGTCCAGGCGACGATCTCACGGAAGCCGTTGCGGTTAATGCCGTCCAGCGCCACCGGCAGAGTCCGAAAGCTGTCCACCAGCAATTCGATCAGCAGCAGATGGCCACCGAGAAAGAGAAAGATGAAGCTCGCCAGGATCAGGTAGTACTGGGCCAGCACCGGCACCTGCACGCCGTTTTGCGGATCGACCATGGAGGCGAAACCGAGGCCCATGCTGTAGGCCATCACTTGGCCGCCAAACACTAGCGCGGCGAATACCATCTGCAGCAGGAAGCCCATCACTACACCGATCAGGATCTGCTGCAGCATGATGATAAAACCAGGGTAACCGATCACATTGATGCTCGGCATCGGCGGCAGGGTCGGCGCCACCACCCAAGTGATGAACACCGCCAGAGCGAGCCGAAATCGCACCGGCACCTGGCGTGAGCTAAACACCGGCGCCGCCATCAACATCGCGCCGATGCGTAGCAGCGGCCAGAGCCAGGCCCCAATCCAGGCATCCAGTTGCGCTTCGCTAAATGACATCGCTCTACCCAACCTCAGGCATCGCCGGCCATCACATGGCCACCACTGCCAGAAAAAACCCCACCCTCCCTGGCAGGTGCGCAGACGCCGCAGCGACCGCACATGCACTCATAAGCCTCCCACCCCCATTGAGATCAGTTCCGGGATGCTCTCGATCAAGGTGCGGGCAAAATCGGTCATGGTGCGCAACATCCAGGGCCCGGCGACCATCAGCACCATACCCACCACCGCCAGCTTGGGGATGAAGGTAAGGGTCATCTCGTTGATCTGGGTCGCTGCCTGGAAGGTGGCGACGATCAACCCGACCGCCAACGCTGGCAGCAATACCACCGCGATGATCGAGCCGATCACCTGCATCGTCTGCTGGCCGATAGTGATGACGGTATCCGGATCCATACTCTGCCTCCGCTAGACTTGAAAACTGCTCGCCAGGGTGCCAAACACCAGCGCCCAGCCATCGATCAGTACAAACAGCATGATCTTGAACGGCAGCGAGATGATCATCGGCGATAGCATCATCATGCCCATCGACATCAGCACGCTGGCCACCACCACATCGATGACCAAAAACGGGATGAAGAGCAGGAAGCCGATCTGGAAGCCGGTCTTCAGCTCGCTGGTGGCAAAGGCCGGCAGCAGCAGTGAAAAAGGCACATCCTCCGGACTCTGCAGCTCGCCGTAGTTGCCGATACGGGCAAACATCGCCAGATCGTCCTCACGAGTCTGCGCCAGCATGAACTCCCGCACCGGCTGGGCCGCCGCCTGCAGCGCAGGCATCGTGGTCAGCCGATCCTCCAGGTAGGGCTGGATCGCCACTGTATTCACCTCTTTGAAGACCGGCATCATGATGAAGATGGTAAGAAACAGTGCAATACCGACCAGGATCTGGTTGTTGGGGGTGCTCTGTGTGCCCAGCGCCTGACGCAGGATCGCCAGCACGATAATGATGCGGGCGAACGAGGTCATCATCATCAACGCGCCGGGGATCAGGCTCAGCGCCGTCATGAAGAGCAGCACCTGGATGCTCAGGGTATAGGTCTGCACTCCACCGGCATCCTGGGTCACAGTCACCGCCTCCACCCCGGGGGCCGCCTGCAGGCCGAGGCTCAAGAGTAGTCCAATCAGCAATACTCCGGCCCTCATCACGACTGCTCCTCCACCGCCTGACTCAATTCTTTCTCGAAGGGTTGCCCGCCCTTCTCCCCACTACTCGAAAGCAGATGTAGTCTCTCCACCCGCCCCGGCGCGACGCCAAGCAGCAATCGCACCCCTTCCACCTCGACCACCACTACCCGCTCCCGCGGGCCCAGCGAGGCACCGCCCACCACCCGCACCAGACCCTTGCTGCCGCTGGGCAGCTGGCCATAGCGTTTCAACAGCC